>NZ_JBLKRU010000016.1:0-171410 GCF_047608185.1 Caballeronia eucalypticola | reverse complement strand
GGATGCTCCAGGTGCAACTCGTCGATCCGGCGCATGAGCGCCAGATCTGCGGCACTGACCGGGCTCGGCGCATAGTACGCACTGGATCGGCTAATGCCGACCAGCTTGACCTGCCGGGAAACCGGCAAGGGGTGGGCACGATCAATCATTTCTTTGCGCTCAGCAAGCCTGCCTTGCTGAGCGCGCCGGACAAAAAATCATTCTCCAGCGCCAACTGGCCGATCTTTGCGTGAAGCGTCTTCAGATCCACCGGCGGCTCATTGACGGGCACACCCGCCGCGCCGAACACATCGGCCGCTCGTTCTTGCAACTGCCGCTTCCATTCCGTGATCTGGTTCGGATGAACCTCAAACTGCTGCGCCAATTCTGCCAGCGTGCGCTCCCCGCGTACTGCTGCCAGTGCCACCTTCGCCTTGAACGCCGCTGAGTGCGTGCGCCGGGTTCTCTTCGTCATCGTCTGGTTTCCTTTTGTAGGCATTATGCCTATCTCAGAACCCAGCGACTCCACCTAGCCGACTGTCCAGATTTCCGGAGCCACCTCTATGTCCGCGCGCCTCACTGCGGCCTTATTTACGACCGCGAACTCGCTAAAGAACCTGATTGTTTGTATCGCAATGTATCTGCGGGGCGCAGGGACACACAACGTTTCGCCTGAGGTGCCTGCCGGACACAAGCCAGATACGTCGGGGCGGTCTAATTCATTCACGCCAGCCCTGCATCACGGCGCATTCGAATCCAGTCCCAAGCCAGTCCGACTCGATTCAGCTTTAACCACTCAACGCGCAAACCGGTGTTTGCGGAAACCCACTTTCAAGAGGTAGACATCATGAAACTCGTCCAAGCGCTGATCCTTGCCGCTGTTGTTGCCATCCCGGCCGTCTCGTTCGCTCAATCGAACGAAACCCTTACCCGAGCCGATGTGCGTGCCCAACTGGTCCAACTGGAAAAAGCCGGCTATAACCCGGCGAGCGACCAGACGCAATATCCGCAGAACATTCAAGCGGCGCAAGCGCGCGTCAACGCCGCGAACGGCGTGTCAGCAAAATCGCACGGCTCGTCAACCAGCGGCACGGCTGCGGCAGGTTCCCGCGCGACGGAGTCAGATGTGATCGGCTTGAGCTCGATCTACGCACGCCCTTAAAAGATTGCGTCTTTAACGGCGCCGCGTGAACGCGATTTCGCAGTAAAGAAATCAGCAGGGCCTTAGCCATCGGAGTACGAACTCCGATGGCTAAGGCCCTGTTTGTACGTGTGTTGTCTTGTTCAACCGCGGGACATTCTCGATCGCTCGGAAGCGGTCATGCCGTGCGAGCCCTCCTCGTCATGCGTCACATCACGAATTTGTATCTCATCGTATCCAGGCATTTCATCGATACAAAACCGTGGATTTTCCCGGTTTTCCCGACACAAACTCGATACCTGCCGGCGTTCTAATGCATCAACGCCGGATTCACCGGTACTGATCGAACCCTCTCAGGAGAATGATATGAAACGCTCAATGATTATTTTGGCTTTTGTTGCAAGCGCAGTCTCAGGTTTGGCTCATGCAGCCGGCACAGTCAGCTTGGCCATCGATACGGCCAGCGGCGTCCAGACACCGCAATGTTCGCCGGCGCGCAACAGCATTGCTCCCAAGACCCGCGCGGAAGTTCGTCAGGAACTGGTTCAAGCGCAACGCGACGGACAGGCCGCTTACCTTAACCGCACGCTGTATCGCGGAGGCATGTAACCAGGCATTCGTCATCGAGAAAATTCAGTTAGTACACCCTATCTAAAGCTTTGTTCCTACCGGAACTTTCATCATGAACAAACATTTCATCGGCGCGGCACTTAACGCGATCAGCGCGGCGATCGCCGCCCCCGTGTTTGCCAGCAGCGGCTACGACCCGGCGCCTCACTACAACCCGATCTTGGGCGCACCCACGTCGCAACGCGGTCAAAGTGCTCAGACGATCCACGCGGAACTCGCCAGCGCAGAAGCCGACGTGAACACGGCCGCCCAGTCGTTTGGCGGCGTAAGCGAAACCCGTTCGCAATCGGGCGTTCGCAGGCTGACAGACGATACCCGCTCGCCCTATTTGCATCACTGAACGACCTTTCCGAACGCAACGTAAGCAAACAAGGAGTCAACGATGGCACAGCTTGAAAAAGTACTTTATACCGGCAAGACCCACACGACAGGTGGCCGCGACGGCGCGTCCCACAGCGATGACGGTCGTCTGGATATCTCCCTTTCCGCTCCTGGCAGCAAAGGCGGCGGCACGAATCCCGAGCAACTGCTCGCCGCAGGCTGGTCTGCCTGCTTTATCGGTGCAATGGGGCTCGCGGCTGCCAAACTGAAGATTGCTTTACCCGCCGACACGGCAGTCGACGCCGAAGTGGACCTGGGCACGACTGCGGGCGCTTATTTCCTGCAAGCACGCCTGAGTGTTAGCCTTCCCGGCCTGAACCGTGAAGTCGCCCGATCTCTCGCGGACGCTGCGCACCAGACCTGTCCCTATTCCAAGGCTTTAAGCGGCAACATCGACATCGTCATCACGGTTGCCTGAGCCAGACGCGGTGGCTTGCGGTATCGCTTCTGCTGTTGAGGCGGTTCGATGCCGCAAAGCACTTCATGGCACTGCACCAACCGCGTCTCTTGCCGATCGCAAGAACCGGTGAAAATCCACGGGAACGACACTCCCGGAGCCCGCCAAACCACTGAACACATGGCTTTTGCTATATTCCGGGTTTTCTATGGCAACCTTACGTCATGCGAGTCGGCCGTCCCGTTCAAGCCCTGCCTCATCCAAATTGCGACTATTGCGGTGCAAAGGCAACGCTTGTGCGGCCCGGAGAGGCCGCTTACCCGTATCAGGACGGGCACGGCCCGCTGTGGCTGTGCGCGCTGTGTGAGGCTTGGATAGGCATATTTTCACGCAGTACCCGCAACCTTCCTCTCGGCCGGCTCGCGAACGCCGAATTGCGGGAATGGAAAGCAAAACTCCACGCTGCGCTGGAACCCATGGCTGAAACAAAGGCCAGGCGCGACGGCGTAAGCATCTTCGAGGCAAGATCGAAGGGCTATAAGTGGCTGGCCGGGGAACTCAAGATCGAACCGAAAGCTTGCAACATCAATTTGCTGGATCTGGAGCAATGCAAGGCGGCGGTGCATGTAATTGAACAATTCGAACAAAATCGCAGAGCTGCTACCCCTTCAGAATAACCGCGACCTGTACGTTAACCTGAGGACAACTCTCCCCGACGACTCCATGGCCCGTACCCTACCGTTTAACCGCAGCGCACAAGCAACGCGAGTCCGCCTGTCCAAAATGCTGCTTCTCCCGATGCCCAGGATGGAGGCGGACACACTCTCGTTGCATGCTCATTGCGCACTGCAGGCGCTGCGTGACGGTAATGGATGGATGGCGGGGACGCAGTCCCTTGCAGAAATCCTGATCCTGACGGCGTGCGTCGTCGAGGCAGGCTATGGACAAATCTCACGCGAAGCGTGGCTTCAGAGCGAGACAGCGCTCAACGCGGCGTTCGCGCAAGGCCAGGTCACGGGTGTCTGGAAACTGGACGATGCGAGTTGCGAGCAACTTGCCAGCATCGTGTGCGTACACGATGCGCAACTCCACAACGCTCCGCTGGGCGTACTCGCCGCAGCAAGCGAGCGCCTCGAGCGCCTGAAAGCTGGCGAAGCGGACCCCGTGCCGCGATTAAAAAGGGCGTGAACGGGACAGCCGGTGAGTCATTTATCGTGTCTGCAGGAGCGGGTTTTCACTGTGTCAAATCTTCACAACACTGCGTGCGTCCTTCGTGAAATAAAGTGACATCGGTCATATCTAAATGATTAAATTGACCACGCTGATTCCGATGTGACCGGACTTGCACCGCACGCACGAAGTCATGTCGTTGTGGATTGGCGTCTGTGAAGATCGGCCGGAGACGCACCGGTCAAATCTAGCGAGAGCACTATGCCGCCTTGGTTAGCCGTCGCCTTAGGCGCTGGAGTTTTCAGCGCAGTCGTGAACGTGACCTGCAATGCGGTTGCCCGCAAGCGCAACTCGGCACGCAGCGCCACCGAGCGTATTCACGCCGGTCGCCATACTGCATTGACCGCGGCCATCACCCTCGAAGAGTTTGCTCACCGCTGTCAGATGACAATCGATCGAGCGGAACGCAGGGACTTGTCGGAGCAGCGGCACGTACAGTTAGGCGACATAGAAATACCGCCCTTTGCATTTCCCGATGACATTCAATGGCGTGACATCGACGCCGGAAAGGCATCGTATCTTCGGGCCTTCAGCGCCGATCAAACGCATAACGCCGAGCGGATTCAGTCGAACGATCGATGCTCGAATGTTGACGAGTTCGCCGTAACCATTAAAGGACATTGCGCTGAATTCGGGCGACGGGCCTGGCTGATGGCGGTTGACCTACGCGAAGAAAACGAATTGGGCGCGATCAAGGATCACGACTATCTGATCGAATTCGACGCAGCACTCAGCCGATACATCGCCTGGGAGCAGCGCCAAAGAGCCCGCATTGAAAGAGTCCCCACTCCATCACACGTGACTCCAAGTCCACAGCGTTCTGGAAGCAGAACACGGGGACTCGCTGTGGGTGGCCCTGCGTAAGTCTAGGGTCGCCTCTAGTGTCGGCTAGCGGCGCTTACCTCACCCAGCAACTGGGCACCTTACGGTTTTCTTCGACGTTCCTGACGAAAGCAAGCCTTGCACGCACCTGCTAACATGCGGATCGCCAAGGCGAAGATGCGGGCGCGTCAATCCCCTGCACGAAGTCTCTGCTTCAAATCGCTGCTTTAAGACCCCATTACCTACGCCGGCCTTTCATGTCTCTGCTCAACCTGCTCGTCCCATGGGAACCTTCTTTCGGGCTCGTGGCAGTGTTCGTCATTACAGCCTTACTGTATGTGCGAGGATCACGCCTCGTTCGTATCAGCATGGCGCGGCGAATTGCGTTTTGGGTGGGGCTCGCATTCTTCTACATAGCGCTTCACACACGCCTCGACTATTACGCCGAGCATGAATTCTTCGTGCATCGGCTCCAGCATCTGGTGCTGCATCATCTTGCGCCGCTGATCCTGATGGCGTCTTATCCAGGCAGCGTGCTGCGTGCCGGCCTGCCGTTGCGTTGGCGCAGTGCGCTGCGGCGTTGGCAATACCGCAGGCCAGCGCGTGTGCTTGCGGCTGTCGTACTGAATCCAACGTTCATATCGGCGGCGTTTGTCATCTCCGTCGTCTTCTGGCTGATTCCATCTGTACAGTTCGTCGCCATGCTCGACTGGCGCATCTACACGTTCATGAACTGGTCGGTCGCGGTGAGCGGACTGCTGTATTGGTGGATGCTGCTCGATCATCGGCCACATCCGCCGAGCCGTACCCGGCCCGGCTTGCGAGTGCTGTCGCCGGTCATCACCATGACCCCGCAAATTCTTGTCGGCGCGATCATCACCTTCTCGACGCATGACCTCTATCCGATTTTTTCACTTTGCGGCCGCGCGTTCACGTCAGTTCCGGCGACGCTCGACCAGAGTCTGGGCGGACTCATCATGTGGGTACCGGCCGGCGTCCTTGAGGCGATCGGCGCCATGATGGCCTTGCGCCATCTGATGCGTTTATCCGAACTTCCTTCACGCGTGCCACGCAAACAGAGGCCTGCAAAACGGCGAGCAAAACCGGCGCTGGGGAATTGAGAGGTCTGCTGGTCCGGACCTCTCTCGAACGATCTTCACGTCGCCTTCGCGACTATCAGGCTCCCGCGCGCACGCGTTCAACCTCCGTGCTCTTCACATCATCGCGTTGCTTGAAAAGCGTAAAGTCGAAATCGATCAGCACGAACTGAACTCTTCCGCCGCTTCAGCCTTTTCAAGCTCGGGCACAAGCCCGTCGTGAGATAGATTCAGGTTAATGCAGATTATTTCGGATCATTGCTTCAGATCATTAATTCGGATCACTACGCTTCAGCGCTGCAGTCGCTCGACTCGTTCCCGTCCGAGCGTGGTGCCCAAGCTCGGACCTTGTGGCAGATGCGAAGCGCGATTGATGCAACACTCGCCGCGCCCGTCCGTCCACCGGACCGGCAATCTTGACGGCGAAAACATCGGCGCAATGGTTGCTTGCTAAAAGCGATTGCATTGGTGGCGCCATGCAGAGTTTCGTCGGCCATGATCGGCACGCAGGCCAAGTGAGCACACATGGTAGGAACAAACGTTCCGGCAAGTCCAACACCGCTTCCGACTACTTTCATACCTTGCCGGTATGAAGAGATCATTCTTTCAACAGATACATAAAACTAACTCAGCGCCATACCACGTGATTCATTTTGGAGTGCTGCACGCGACTCTCATTCCCAGCTAATTCACCGCGCCTACGATTCGTTCGTCGATGCACAGGTTCAAGTTCGAACCCTCATTCAGATGCGAAAAACGCGTTTGGCACGCATCGGATTGAAGCGGCGATGCGGACCGCCGGCCCGACATGCGTCGCACCACTCAAGGAGCACATCATGTTTGCCGCACTGTCCAAACAACTGGGGTCGTTGTTCTCACCTTCTCACTATGACCAGCGCGAAGAGTATCTGGCATCCTCGTCCGATCTCGAGGATCTCGAACGCCGCATGCGTCATCTCGACCGCGGCGGTTATCCGTTCAGTCTGCATTCGAGCACCGTGCCGCGCGACCGCGAACTGTGAACAATCAACAGACAAGGAGAATCGATATGCGTCACTATCAATGCGACAGCCCTGAAGCCGCAGCGCGCATCGTCGCGGCCTGCTTACTATCGGATGGACACATAGGGAATGAAGAGCTCGACGTGCTCGATCGCCACGGCATCGAACAGCGATTGTCATTGCGCCCGCATCAATTTCTGGCCGTCGTGCAGACGCTGTGCGAAGACCTGACGTCGGCCGCCTACCTGAATTGGGGCGACGCGTGCAGGCTCGACTCCACCGTCGTCACGCAACTCGCGGCCGATGTGCAGGACCCGCAAATGCAGCGCGACATCATCTGGCTCTGCAAGGAAGCCATTCATGCGGACAAGCATATCTCGGAGGGAGAAGCCCGTTTTCTTCGCCAGTTGCGTGCTGCATGGGAATTGCCGGAGCATGTGGATTGGGTGCGCCCACGCGAGGTGATCAGGCTCGCGCGGGTGCATCGCAAGTGAGTTCACGCTACGCGTCACCGGACCTAAATCACCACAGTATCGTTTGCCCTTCCCAGCGCGTGAACGTTCCTGTGGGGCTGTCCGGGCCCAGCATCGCAACGCGCACCGCCTCGCGCGCGCCTTCCTCGACGGTCTCGGTGCCCGAATAACCGTTGAGCGCAGTCTTGGTGTAACCCGGAGAGACGGCATTGACCTTGATCCCTTCCGGCTCGAGTTCGATGGCCATTGCGACCGTCAACGCGTTAAGCGCCGTCTTGGATGCCGGGTAGACGGGGCCGAAAATCCCGCGGTACGGGAAGGCCGGGTCCAGGTTCGTCGTCAACGATCCAACGCCACTCGACACGTTGACGATGCGCGCACCCGGCGTCGCGCGTAAAAGCGGCAGCATGGCCTGGTACACAGCAAGCACACCGAACACATTGGTGTCCCATACCGCGCGCATTTCATCGAGGGCCACGTTGCTTGGGCGCGTCGTCTTTGCGTACTCATCGACCGACTGACCGGGCTGCTTTTTCGTATTCGAAATAGCCGCATTCTGGATGAGGACATCAAGGCGGCCAAACTCGTTTCGGACTCGCTCCGCCGCCGATGCGATCGAAGCCTGATCCGTCACGTCGAGTTGAAGCGCGACGCTGTCCAACCCAATTTCGCTGGCCGCAGTTTCACCGCGTTCGAAGCTGCGCGACCCGACCAGCACAGTCAAGCCGCGTGCAGCGAGTTCCTTCGCTATTTGAAGACCGATTCCTTGATTCGCCCCGGTGACGAGAGCAACGGGTTTGTCGTGCATAACAATCTCCTTTTCGATAGGTGTGGCGTATCTACGCCATGTTCAATCCATGCCGTGCGTTCAGCGAACTTCGGCCGCCCACGCTTTGGCATCGGCGCCGGCCGGGATGCGCATTGGGGACGACGGATCCGTTGCCGCGAGCCACACGGCTTCAGCCACGTCCTGTGCATGGGTGACGGGGCCGGAGGTGTCCTGGAACTGCGCGAAGACAGCCTTGACGGTCTCCGCGTAGGCCTCGTTGTCGAGACCATGCATGTGGGCGTGGGCGTTCTCTGCGAACCGCGTGTCGGGTGCACGGCCCGGCAGCACCAAATGTGCTCGCACGCCAAACTGCTCGAGCTCCATCGCCATCGACTCGGTGAATGCGTTAACTGCAGCCTTGCTCGCCCGATAAGCCGCAATCAAAGGCAACGCCTTCAGCGTGACGCTCGACGTGACATTCACGACAACGCCAGCTTTACGCTGCCGGAACTGGGGCAGCACCGCCTGCGTCAATGCGATCGTGCCAAAGGTATTGGTCTCGAAAATTTCGCGCACCGTTGCAATCGGGACCAGTTCCGCAGGGGACGCCGCGCCGAAGCCGGCGTTGTTGACGAGGACGTCGATCGGACCGGCTGCCTCGACAGCCTGACGGATGCTTTCCGGATTTGTGACGTCGAGCGCCAGGACGCGCAAGCGCTCCGAAGGCGGCAGGATGTCGGCGCGCGGCGTGCGCATTGTGGCGATGACTTGCCAGTCGCGGGTCAGAAAATAGCGGGCAATCTCAAGGCCAAATCCGGAAGAGCAGCCGGTGATCAAAACGGTTTTCATGGGAGTTCCTGTGTGGGGTGGTTTGTGCCTGTCCACACGATAGACCGCCGCGACCGTACTCGCTACAATCGATAATCCGAATTTCATGCGCGAGAGTCCGGCAATGATCGATCCTTTAGCCGAAGTCGTGACGCTGTTGCAGCCGGGCGCCCGGTTTTCCAAACTGGTTCTGGGCGCCAGCCCCTGGCGCGTGACCCGCTCGGATGTCGGTCAATCGCTCTATTACGTGGTTCTCGAGGGCGGGTGCCGCATGACGATCGACGGGCATGAACCTATCGAAATCGTCTCTGGGGATTTCGTGCTGATTCCCGCAGCCTACGACATCACCACGACCAGCCTCGTACCGCCGCCGCCCGGCGTTCAGACGCTTACACCCATCGCCCTTGGCAACAATGAATTCAGAATTGGGACACCGGATGGCCCGGTCGATCTGCGAATGATGGTCGGCCACTGCAGCTTCGGTTCGCCAGATGCAGCCTTGCTGGTCTCGTTGCTGCCGCAATTCGTGCATGTCCGCGGTGAAGAGCGGCTCGCCACGCTCGTCCAGCTTGTACGCGGTGAATCGCGCGCGCAGCGTCCTGCGCGCGAGGTCGTGCTGTCACGGCTGCTGGAAGTGCTGCTCATCGAGGCGCTGCGGTCCACAGCGGAAACAGGCGCGTCGCCTGGCCTGGTTCGCGGGCTGTCCGATCACCGCCTCGCGGCCGCAATCCGCGGGATGCACGAACACCCTACGCGTGCGTGGACGGTGGCTGACCTCGCGAAAGAAGCCGCGCTATCGCGCTCGACCTTCTTTGAACGCTTCAATCACGCGGTCGGCATGGCGCCTATGGAATATTTGCTCACGTGGCGCATGGCGCTCGCCAAGGATCTGCTGCGCCGCAATGAAGGCCGCGTCGCCGACGTTGCGCTGCGAGTTGGCTACAGCTCCGCCAGCACCTTCAGCGTCGCTTTCACGCGGCACGTTGGGCGGCCGCCTTCACAGTACGCGCGCGAGGAGCAGCCGGTTATAGAAGACACGTAAGCAAGGGGCATGGCAATCGAATAGTGCTTATTTATTTTTTGTCGCCATGTTGATTTATCTGGACTCCGGATTATCTCGGCATCGTTGGCATGGCGCAATTCATCCCGATGAAGCTGCTGACGCTTTCCTTGGGCTCACCCTTTTTCATGTTTGCACGCCATGGCCGTGACCCCTGATGCCATGCGCGGACGCGTCTCGGCGGTCAACATGCCGTTCATCGGCGCGTCAGCCGAACTCGGTGCATTCGAGTCGGGCGTCGCCGCTTCATTATTTGGGACGGTTGAAAGCGTTGTCTTAGGTGGCGTTGGAACCCTATGTGTTGCAGCGATATGGACGGCAGCATTTCCCGCGCTCAGGAAGGCAGACCACGTTCATCCAGACTCGCATGCATCCGAAGCACGTTGCGAACCGGCAGCAGACAGTCCGACCTAAGCAGCTCACGCTAACAAATACTGGCGGCCAAACTGGCTAAAGGCATATCGACTTTCACACTTAACCAACAGACCGTCAGATCGCCATATATTAGAATGCGGCAAGGCTCCAACTTTCACGGCCGCTTAGCGATGCGCTTCAAGATTCGATTTAAGGTCCAATACCGTCGCAGTTCCCCCGATTAGATTGCATCGGAATGCCGCATCATGGCGAAACACATTAAAAATCCTGAGGAAGAACCGAATGTCAGTAAACAGTGAGCGACTTCTTTTAGTAGACGACGATCCGATGACGATTCGGATCATGAGTCAAATGCTTGCCGCCTACCCTGATCAACAGTTCGCCACCTCGGGTGAAGCTGCCATTCTGCTTGCAAAGGAATCGCCACCCGACCTCATTCTCCTCGATGCCGATATGCCAGGCATGACTGGATTTGACGTATGCGAAATCATTAAGGCCGACGCAAATCTGGCACACGTCCCGGTCATTTTCGTAACGAGCCATGACGCGCCTGCGCTGGAAGTCGATGCGCTGAGACTGGGTGCGGCCGATTACGTCACGAAGCCGCTTGTCGCCGCGCAACTCAAAGCCCGCGTGCGCGCTCAACTCCGCGTGAGGCAGATCGTGAATGATATCGATCGTGATTGTCAAGCGGGCAAGCTAAGAACATGGGCGGAGACGCCGGCAAGGCCTAACGTGCTGATCATCGAAGATGATCTTGCCACCATCCAGCAAATGCGTCGAACACTGGAAAGTATAGGCGCCTTATATTTTGCGGCCTCTCGCGAAGAAGCATTACAGCAAGCGCGTAGTCATGCGCCGACCCTTATTATTCTCGACAACCATTCCGCGCAGAACAACGGATTCGAGATTTTCGCGGCACTTAAAGCCGAGACCGCGCTCGAACATGTGCCTATCGTTTTTATGGCGCCGGCCGCCGACATCGAGGCTGAACAGCGCGCTCTCGACCTGGGCGCAGCGGATGTCATCGCCAAACCGTTCAAGGGTGTTGTCCTGCAAGCCCGCATTCAAAGCATCATTAATACAGTGCGACACATCGAAGCAGAAATTCACGACATCATTCAATACTGGCAGACAGCAGGCGGAAGGAAACATTCGTTGTAGAAGTAAAAGGCCGGGCCGGAACTGCGTCTTGCAGTCATGTTATTTATCTGTGAGCAGCGCACGCCCGGCTCAGGGTACTGTCAACGTACAGACGCGCGCACGGCCCGTGCGCTTCGCTTCATAGAGCTGTTGATCAGCGGCCTTCAACAATAGCTCAGGCGTGACGGAGGGCGTTGGCACCATGGAAGCAACGCCCAGGGAAATGGTCACGACCTGATCGACCTCGGAGCCAAGATGCTCCACATTCAATTCGCTCACGCGCGCTCGCATTCTTTCCGCAATTGCGCTCGCGCCCGCAAGTTCAGTCTTTGGCAAGAGACAAGCGAACTCTTCACCCCCATATCTGGCCAGCTTGTCATAGGGCCGGCGAAGCGCTTCAAATAGCGTCCTTGCGACAAGTTTCAAGCAATTGTCACCGGCTTGATGACCATAGCGATCGTTATAGAGCTTGAAATAGTCGATATCGATCAAGATGAGCGAGAGGGGTGCGCTTTCTCTAAGACACTGGCGCCAGTCAGTCTGCACATCCTCGTCAAATTTTCGACGATTCGCCACGCCGGTCAATCCGTCAAGCAACGCGCTTGCGCGCAGCAAATCACCTTGCAACTTCAGGGTCAGGTGTGTGCGCACGCGCGCACTCACAATGACCGGGTTGATGGGTTTCGTGATGAAGTCGACCGCACCTAAACCCAAAGCGATGACTTCGTCGGCCTCCTGATTCTGCGAGGTCACGAAGATAATCGGAATGGCGCCGGTCAATGGGTCAGCTTTAAGTCGGCGGCATACCTCGTGACCATCGATGTCATCCATCACCACATCCAGCAGGATGAGATCGGGCAGTTCAGCGCGGCAGATTTGTATGGTTTGCGTTCCGCTCGTTGCCATGAACACGTCGCACTCGTCGCGAAACAGCTCGTACAGAACACGAATGTTCGTGGGCTGATCGTCGGCAATCAGGATCTTGGGACGGCGATTCGTGTGAAGTAACCAGCTTTCCAGAATATGCTCCATTGTCACGATCACTTCAGCATGTCACGTGCGCTAAGCGCCGCGACCGCGAAATTCAATTCCCTCACCTGCGCCAGGAACTGATCGAATCGGACCCGCTGTTCCGGACCCGTGTGAACAACCAATGCCTCGGCAAGCGCCACGGCCTGTAAATTCGACGACTCAAGAAATGCCACTATCTCGTTCAGGCGCTGCTTCCATTCCGCTAGCGGCAATTCGGCCTCGAATGCCGGCGCCTCGATTGTGTCACCTCCAAATTCGCGCGCCAATGCAGCAACGCTGTCCCTCAGCAAACTTCTCAGATCAGCGACGCCTTCCTCAGTGATGACAACGTTCGTTGCCGGCAAATCAGCGTGGCGTAGATCGTATTCAAGCTTGCCGGCCCGCGCCGCAAGAGCGCGGGCCCCCACCGTTCCCGCAGTCCCTTTGATTGCATGCAGCACGGATGCGGCGCCAAGCGGCTCGCCCTTTGCGATTTGCTGGCTAAGCAACGCGAGTTGCTTTTCTGTCTGGGGCCCGAAGTTATCCAGGACGCTGTTGATCAGCGCAATATTGCCACCAAACCGGGCAACAATTGAAGCTTTCAGTTCAACAACAGAGTCGGCAATATCTTCCACTCCGGACGACGCTTGATCAGATTCAAACGCGGAAGCGGACGCGATTTTTGTCCCGTCGATTTGCGCGTGCAGCACTGACACCAGCCGCTCGACATCGATCGGTTTGCCCACGTGATCATTCATGCCGGCATCGAGACACGCTTGCCGATCGGCGCTCGATGCATTGGCCGTCATCGCGATAATGGGTAGCGCGGCGCAGCGAGGATCCTTTCGAATCCGGCGTGTTGCTTCGAACCCGTCGATATCCGGCATCTGGATATCCATCAACACTGCATCGAACGGAATGCCTGCTGTTGTCGCCCTTCTCACGCCTTCGATCCCGCCCTCGGCGAGGTGTACCTGAGCGCCCTCCGCTCTTAGCACGCCCTCGGCAACCTGACGGTTCACGGCGTTATCTTCAACCACGAGCAGATTAAGCCCGGCCAGGCGAGCAGCGGGTTTGAAAACCGGTGCGTGAAGCACAGGCTGCGGCGTATCGGCCGTCCTCAGTGCGCTAAGCACGACGTCGCTCAGTTGCTTTGGCGTAATCGGTTTGGTCAGGAAGCCCGCGAACGGCGCATCGCCGCTATCGTGAGACTCAGCCAGGACTTCGCGGCCGTATGCGGTGACCATGACGACGACGGGAAGTGGCAGGCTGTCTTTCGCGTCGCGAATAAGCTTTGCCGCATTCAACCCATCCAGGTCCGGCATGCGCCAATCCATGAGTACCACGTCATAAGGCGTTCCTTCGCGGACCGACTCGCTGATCTTCCTGACAGCGTCGATACCCCCACAAACAAAGTCCGCCTGCCATCCGAGCGTCGCGACTGTTCGGACCAACAACTCTGCTGCCATCTGATTGTCGTCGGCAACCAGCAAGCGTAGAGGCCGATCGATCACAGGTGAAATAGCGGGAGTGTTCGCGCCATCGACGCCAAGCGTGATGTCGAACCAGAACCGGCTGCCCACGCCTACTTCGCTTTCGACCTGAAGGTCACCGCCCATTAATCCGACTAGTCGCTTGCAAATGACCAGTCCCAGACCCGAGCCGCCGAAACGACGTGTTGTCGATGTCTCGGCCTGAGTAAAGCCCTCGAAAATACGCCCGATCTGCTCACTGCTAATGCCGATGCCGCTATCGGTCACCGCAATCCGTACGCGCGCCGCGGCATCCATGCGTTGCAACAGCTGGACGCTGACGATCACTTGTCCGGTCAACGTGAACTTGAGCGCATTGCCGGCCAGATTGATCAGGACCTGCTGCAACCGCAGGCTATCGCCGATCAAGCCATTGGGAAGCGCCGAGTCCAGGTCAAACAAAACTTCGACATTCCTGTCGCCCTGATTACCGGACAGGACGACGCCCAGGTCCTGCATCAACGGTTCCAGCTCGAACGGATGCACGTCGAGTTGCAGCTTGTCCGCATCGATCTTCGAATAGTCGAGGATGTCGTTGAGCAGGCTAAGCAAGGACTTCGCCGCTGTCTGTGCCTTGCTGACGTAATCGCGTTGACGCAGATTGAGATTGCTTAGCTGTACGAGATGCAGCATGCCCAATACCGCGTTCATCGGAGTGCGGATCTCGTGGCTCATGTTTGCGAGGAACGACGACTTGGCCGCGCTCGCCGCATCAGCCTGCTCCTTGGCCTCACGCAACCGGAGTTCCAGTTGATGCTGGTCGGTAATGTCGCGGTTGATTCCCGTCATGATGGCCGGCAGGCCGTTGGCATACCGTTCGAGCCGGATGCGCGACTGGATATAACGAATCTCCCCGCCTGGCAGCACGATTCGAAAGAGCGGGAGCTCGCCGCCGTGTCCATCGATCGCCGCGTTGAGCGACTTCATGGTGGCGTCGATATCCTCAGGATGCACGCGCGTGCGCCAGTGATCGAAATTCAAACCGTGGCCAAGCAACGCCTTCGGTTGCTCGTAGATTTCAAACATGCGCGCGTTCCAGTGGAGCGCGTTGTCCGCCAGGTTCCAAGACCAGATGCCAAGCTCCGCAGCTTGGGCGGCCAGCAACAATTGATCCCGCGCGGCGGCCAGCGCCTCGCGTTGTCCGTGCTGTTCAGTGAGATCGGTAATGACGCAGACGAAACACACTTCGCCCGCGACAACCATCGGGGCCGTGGAAACGTGCGCCGGAAAAACGGAGCCGTCCTGTCGCAGTCCCGCTAATTCGCGTCCGCTGCCGGCGCCGGTCCTGCCTTGTTGTGCAAACAGTGCGACGTATTCGTTATAGGCATCGACGAAGTTATCGGGAACGAGCGTCCTGATGTTCTGCCCGACCAGTTCATACGACACGTAGCCGAAGGTCTTTTCACCCGCTGGATTTAACGAGCGCACAACACCCGTGCCGTCGATAGTGATGATCGGGTTAATGGCTGTATCGAGAATGGCACGCGTCATATCGAGGCTTGCCGCCAGCCGTTCTTCCGCTGCGGTCCTTAGCGCGATGAGGCGGATGAGACGCCAGCCAAACAGCGCCAGCGCGATAACCAGCGCGCCTACACCCGCCGAATGCCAAAGCGTGTCGGACCACCAGCCCGCCAATATTTCCTGCTGCGACAACGCGGCAGCAACGAAGAGCGGATAGTCCTGCAAGCTTCGAAAGCTATTGAGGCGTACGACGCCGTCTTGTGATGACTTCGTTAAGAAGGTGCCTGATCTGGCCTGTTCGTGAGCGCGAAAAAGAACCGTCTCCGACACATCGGCGCCCTGAAAGCGGGTCTCGAACGGTCTGCGCACGACCATGCGCCCGTTGCCGAGTATCAGCGCCGCGGCCCCGCCATGCCCAATATCCAGGCTGCTATAAAACCGCAAGAAGAAATCGATGTCGATAGTTGCCACCACGACGCCGGCGAAATTACCATTCGCATCAGCAATTCGCCGCGACACGGGCACGACCCACTTTCCGGTTGCACGGCTGAGCAGCGGCATACCCACGCGAGCGCCGCGATCCGGGTTGCTCCGATGAAAGATAAAGTAATCCCTGTCAGCGTTGTTATAGCTGCGCAATTTCCCGGAATCCGCGCTCGCGATCAACTGACCGGTCCGATCAAAAACAAACAAGCCGTTGAGTTGCGGCAACTCGGTCAATCGGGACAAAAATACGTGGCGGAGCCGTTCCAGGGAAGCCGGGCTGGTGCCGTCGTGTTCTACACGCTCGGTGATACCCATGATCGCTATGTCGGACTCTTTGATCGTGTCGTTCGCGTGCTGCGCCATCGCGCGGGCGAGATTCGTCGTGGCCGATGTCATTTCCTTCACCTGCACATGACGGGCAGCCGCGCTGCGCCAGAGATCCGTGCCTACGAGCAACACACAGACCACGACGATAAATGCAGTCATCCGGAATGCGAGCGAATGCTGTTTTGCCACTG
Source organism: Caballeronia eucalypticola (assembly GCF_047608185.1). Classification (NCBI taxonomy): domain Bacteria; kingdom Pseudomonadati; phylum Pseudomonadota; class Betaproteobacteria; order Burkholderiales; family Burkholderiaceae; genus Caballeronia; species Caballeronia eucalypticola. The sequence continues at coordinate 155,076 of NZ_JBLKRU010000016.1, read as the reverse complement.
GTCGACCTCAAAGGATGCAAGCTGATTTAGGACTGGTATAGGACTTTACGGCAACAGCGGATGGCACTTGAGGAAATAGCCGGATCTTTTGCGATTATCAGGGCGCTAGCATAGGTTTGAATAGCGGCCCGCCGGGCAAATATGCTCCGCGGACGTGGACCCGGACCGGTCGATAATTCCGCTTGCGTTCGACACTTCAACTTAGGCCGAAACTTTTTCAACTGCTAATCAACCATACTTTGGCATGCCGTCCAGCAACGTCTGTTGAACGCGTTTTACATGACGAGGAACCGCTATGAAAGAGACTTTGTTTCAAACCATCGAACCCAAGATCCTGTATTTCGGCACCCCGGTGGCGCTAGTCAGCTCGGTCAATGAAGATGGGACGACCAACATTGCGCCTATATCGTCTTTCTGGGCACTTGGCTGGACCATGATGCTGGGACTGCTCGATGAAACCAAGACAGCAGACAATCTGGCTCGCCATGCCGAGTGCGTGGTCAACGTGCCTTCCCCGCACCTGTGGCAGCAGGTCGAGAAGCTCGCGCCGCTCACGGGCAAGGATCCTGTACCGGAACTCAAGGCGAAACAGTTCACCTTCGAGAAGGACAAGTTTGAAGCGGGTGACTTTACGTCGCTACCGGGTGAGCTTGTCAAGCCGGCCCGCGTCGCTGAATGTCCCATGCAACTCGAAGCGCGCGTCCGTCATGTTCATCGCATGGGTGGTGAGAAACTCGAGGCACTCGGTGGTGGTGTTGCGGTGGAAGTGGAGATTGTCCGGCTGCATGCTGACGAGACCTTCGTGAAGGAAGGCAAATATATCGATGCGGAAAAGTGGTCGCCGCTGATCTACAACTTCTGTCACTACTTCCGGCTAGCAGGAGAGGAACTAGGTAAAACGTTCCGGGCTTAGTCCAGTTGCGGTCCTCCATTGTCACGGAGCCCGCATGATGGATCACACTTCATATCCGGCTAGCGGACTCAGATGTCCGAATTGATCGGAATCCAGAACCATTTATCTTCATTGCGCTGAACCCTATTATTCCGATGCCGCTGGGCAAGATTGATCCGCTCAGCCTTACATTGGAGAATTCTCTTGAACAGCATCGCGACGCGAGCTACGGGCTCCGGAAAAATAAGGGTGGGCGTCATCGGCCTCGGCCATTGGTCGGAATATGGGCACCTCCCCTCACTCAAACTACTGCCGGACTATGAACTGACCGCGGTGTACAGCCGCAGCCTGGAAAAGGCAGCGGCGCTGGTCGAGCGCCATGGATTCAAGTACGCCGCAACCTCGCTGCAGGAGCTGGTCTCGCATCCGGAAGTCGATCTCGTACTCGTTCTGACGCCCGCGTTCCAGCACGAAGAAGGTATTCGCGCCGCCATCAAGGCAGGTAAAGACGTCTATTGCGAATGGCCGCTGACGCCAAGCACGGCGTTGTCCAACGAGCTGCTCGCGTTGGCTGATAAGGCGGGCGTGCGCACCCTCGTCGGTCTGCAACGGCGCCTCAATCCCGGCTACCGTCATGTGCGCGATTTGCTGGAGCAAGGCGAGATCGGCGAAATACGGTCGGTGCGGCTGCATGTGAGCGTCGAGTACTTCCAGCGCGAACGGCCTGCGTCGCTTTACTACACGATTCCCGAAGAGAATTTCTCCAGCCTTTTGTCGATCTATGGCGGCCATTTCCTGGACGCCTTGTTCACGACAATGGTCGGCTATCCGCAGAGCCTGTCGGCGCTGACGGTCAATCAGTTCAAGGAAGTCACGCTGGTGGAAACCGGGGAAACGCTGCCCCACACCAGCGCGGACCAGGTCGTGCTGGCTGGGACCTTCGCCAATGGCGCAGTGCTGACGGTCCATCTCGAGGCAGGGAAACGAAACAACTTCGGCATCCAGATTGATATCACCGGCAGCAAGGGTGACTTGAAGATCTCGAACACCACCAGTTTCGGCGATACCTTCAACCGCATCGAAATTGCACGGGGTGACGCGCAACCGTTCACTGACGTGACTATTCCGGCGGAATATGAATGGGTGCCTCAGGGGAAACTCGGGGCGAGCGTGGTTGAATTGGCGAACCTGTATGCCGCCCATGCACGCGACGTAAAGACCGGTTCGACGCTTGCGCCCACTTTTGGAGACGCGATCCGCATGCATGAACTGATTGAGCAGATCGTGGAATCGAATGATTCCGGCAAGCGGGTTCAGCTCTCTTTCAGCACGCCGAGTTAATCCTCAAGGCTAGCCAAAGCATCAGGCATCGACGGCGAAGCGCAGAGCCTCGCCGTCGACATTCGTTTTGCAGAAGCAGAAGCGCATTGCGCAGCTCAAAAAAAATCCGCTCGCGTTGACTCCAAATTGGCAGGTCAACGCGAGCGGACATGTTGCGGCCAGATTTGTCCTGGCCGCATGAATCAACCTCCGAACATCGCCTTCACTTGTGTATTAAAGCCATTGACGAAGTCGTGCTCGCCCGGCCCTACGTTTGCGCGCATCGGTTTGGCGGCTTCGACCAGGATCTCGTTTGCATCCGTGCCCAGGACCTTGATCGTTTCGTCGATGAATTGATCGAGCGGCATCGCCATTTCGGCTTCTTCGCTGTTCATTAGTTCAGTACGTACCCAAGGTGGCGCGATCTCCAGCACGCGAACCGTCGTTTCCTGCAGCATGAAACGTTGGGACAGCGCGTAGGAGTGCAACGCGGCCTTGGTCGACGAATAGACTGCAGTCATCGCCATTGGCACGAAGGCCAGGACGGAACTCGTGTACGCCACGACGGCGTCGTTCCGGGTCTTTAGATGGTCGATCAACGCGGACGTCATGCGGATCGGGCCAATCAGGTTAGTGGTCACGTGGGAGATCATCAACGCGTCGTCGATCTTCCCGTTCACTGCATCGGGTTGCATGACACCCGCGTTATTGATCAGCACATTGAGCTCGGGATGACCGGCGATCAGCTTGGCTGCCACGCGTTCAATACTCGCGGGATCGGAGATGTCGAGTTCGACCGCTTCCATCCCCTGGTTGGCCGCGATGACTGCGTCGAGATGACTGCGCCGCCGGCCCGCAATGATGACCTTGTTGCCCAGTTTATGGAGCGCCTCGGCGAGGCCTCGGCCAATGCCCGAACCGCCGCCGGTGATGAAGATAGTGTTACCTGTGAGTTTCATGGAAAACGTCCTGGATTGGATGAGTGATGAAGAGTCGAGGCGTTAAACCGTTGATCGAACTTGAGGCAGGCCGCTTACCGGTTTGCCTTGGATCGCTTCGGTTCGTGAAGCTAAAGATAGGCCTCCACCGCCCGCTGCGGTAGCCCTTGATTCCCGCTATGTTTTATGTAACAAATGCATCAATCCGCATCGATTTGGCCCGGTACCATTCGTTGCCTCAAGCCGATTAGACGCGGACCGGAATGCCTGCGTCATTCTTATGATTAATGTGAGGCGTACATGGAGCGAGCCGTTTTTTTCGGGCTGCTGCAACGACGTTCCGATTTAATTCCGCTCGGGGAAACCTGAGCTCCCGTTTCGACCCATCGAGGAGTGTGTGATGCAGCGAATTGGTTTCGTGATCCTGCCGGATTTCCAGATGCTGTATTTCGCTGCCCTGTCAGTGTTCGAGTTCGCCAACATCAGCGCGGGAAAGCAGCTGTACGGCATTGAGCTGCTATCGGAATCGGGGGACATGGTGCGTAGTTCGCTCGGTACGATGATCGCGACAATGCCCTTTGGAGACCCCAGCTTCGACACAATGCTGGTCGGCGGCGGAACTGCGAGCGTGACTGCATCGCCTGCCGTTGTGGATTTCGTGCAGCGTGGATATCGTGCATCGCGCAGGATTGCGTCCATCTGCACCGGTGCGTTCGTTTTGGCGCAAGCCGGCATCCTTGATGGCAAGCGTGTGACCACGCATTGGATCGCCGCGAACGAGCTCAAAGAGCGCTTTCCTCTCGTCAAGATGCAGCCTGATCGCATCTTCATCATCGATGGATCAATCTGGACGTCGGCCGGCATGACGGCGTGTATCGACTTGGCGCTTGCCATGGTCGAACAGGATTACGGCGCGGACCTCGCACACTCGATTGCGCAAAAGCTGGTGGTCAATCATCGTCGCGGTGGTGGTCAATCGCAGCACTCCGAGTTGCTCAAGATGGACGCCAAGTCTGACCGGATCCAGACCGCGCTCGACTATGCGCGTCGAAACCTGAAGTCCCAGCTCTCGGTCCAGGAACTTGCCGATGCGGCATGTTTGAGCCTGCGCCAGTTCAGCCGGGCGTTTCGCGCGGAGACGGGTCAGTCTCCCGCGCAGGCAGTGGCAAATCTAAGGCTGGAGGCCGCGCGCCTCTTGATAGAGCAAAGCCGTCATCCGGTCGACGTGGTCGCGACAGAGACGGGCTTTGCAGACTCCGAGCGGATGCGCCGCGCATTCGTGCGGGCGTTTGGTCATCCTCCGCAGGTCATACGAAACAATGCGAGGGCGGAATTTTCAACCGCCTGAAACGCATCAAATTCAGCCTGCGGCTTGCACGATCAGTTTTGCGACCGCATCCGGTTGGGAAAGCATGGCCACATGACTGGCCGCGACGGTGACCGTCGTGGCTTCCATCCGGGATGCCATCGTCTTCTGAAGTTCGGGATGGATGGTGCGATCCTCGCTGGCGAGCAAATACCAGCTGGGCTTTTCCTTCCACGCAGGCGCGGTGACTTCACCGCCGAGTGCGGCGCCCGCCAGCGGATTCTGCGTTGCAAAGATCAGCGCGCGCTCGGCGGCTGTCAGGTCCTGAGCAAATACTTCATCAACACCTTCACGCGTGAGTTTGAAGAAATGATGCTCGTCGGGGCGGACGACTTCAAGCAAACGGGTGGGCGGCCCACCGGCGCCAAGGGATGCGGCCGACTCGCCAACATCGGGCCCGAATGCCGCGACGTAAACAAGTCCAGCGACTTTCGGATCGGAACCGGCTTCGGTAATGACAGTGCCGCCGTAAGAGTGACCTACCAGCAATACCGAACCGTCCACTAACGCTATTGCCCGCTTCACGGTCGCCACATCGTCTGCCAGCGACGTCAGTGAAAGCGAAACGGCAGATCCTGTGAGACCGGCGGCATCGATAAGCGGCAGGACTTTATCCCACGCCGACGAATTGGCCCAGGCGCCGTGAACAAAAAGAATATTCGATACCTTCGCCATGATTAATTGCCCTTGTCATGCGACTGCTGTCGCGGTGTATGTTGAAAAGACTAGGGTTCATTCTCGGTTTGGCGGACAGTATCGTGAGGTCGAAGATCCCACTTTTTCGGCCATTGTTAAGTCGCGAATAACTCTGCTGTGCGGCAAATCATGTTTGCGGCACTGCCCACGTCACTTTTCGAGCACTTCCTTGAGCGTCGCGCGGCTGGTGTTGAACGTCATCATCACGATCACGCTAAGCGCGGCGAGCAAGGCGCCAAAGCGCATTGTCGCTGCCATGCCCTGGTGGTCCACCACTGCACCACCGCCGAGCGAACCGAGCGCAATTGCGATCTGCACGGTACTGACGAACATCGACGAACCGGCTTCAGGGCGGTCAGGCGAACTCAGTTGCATCCAGACGCTCAAGCAAAGCGGGATCGCGCCATATGCAAGTCCCCACAACGCCACGATCGCAATCACGCCTGCACGGGAAGCTTGCAGCATCGGCAATGCGAACAAGGAGACCACCACGAGCGCGCCGAGCACGAGCAACGAGCGTTTCAGATGGCGCGTCACGATGGCCGAAACAGCAAAGTTCGCAACGAAACCTACTACCCCGAAGCCGAGCAGAACCGCTGTGATCCATGAAGAGCCAAACAATGCATTGCGTTCAAGGAACGGCGCAATATACGTATAGGCCGCGAAATGGGCGCCGAACAGAAGGCCGACCATCATTAAACTGCGGCGCACGTTCGAGCGCGACAGCATGGCCCGGAAGTCGTCCGTGCGCATTGCGGCCTTCGGTGCGAGCGAGGGCAAGAACACGGCCTGCGCAGCCAACGCGACAGCGGCAAGAATGGCGGTTGCAAAAAACGACATGCGCCACGATGTCAGGTTCGCGATCAACGTGCCGAGCGGCACGCCGATCACGGTCGCCAGCGTAATGCCCATGAAAATCGTTGCGCTTGCACGGGCGGCCTGCTCTTCGCGGACCAGTTGCCCGGATGCGCCGAGCGCAACAGTCCAGAAACCGCCGAGGCTGGCGCCGAGCAATGCGCGACCGATGAGCATCACTGCAAAGCTCGGTGCAATGGCGGAAATCAGGTTCGATGCAAGCAACAGGGCGGCCAGCGTCAGCAGGATCAGGCGCCGGTTGATGCGGCCTGCCGCGAGCAGCAAGACAGGCGCCGAGATCGCGGCGATGATCCCTGGCGTAGTCACCATGAGCCCGGCGGTGCCGGGCGTGACTCCCAGGTCCTGCGCGATCTGCGGCAGCAGTCCGACGGGCATGTATTCCGTCGCGACGAATGCGAACGAACCTACTGCGACCGACAAGACCGCGAGCCACGACGGGCCGCGCGATACGGGTTCGATGACGGGCATTGACGCGGTAGACAACGCGCTGTCGCTTGCTATCGATGGGCCCCCGCGAGGGCTGATAAGTTGCTGGGCATCCATTTGATGTTCTCCGGTTCGGCTAAAGCGACGTGTCGGCGTCTGGTTGCACAGTAGGTGCACGACTGCCGATCACTACTGCTTGCTGAAGCGAAGGATAGGAGTTTCGATGGGGAATGTGTCTCCCCATGAGCGCGACGCGCGGGCATCGGGATATGATCGAAGCGCTTTGCTCCACTACGACGCTTGGCAGTTGAACCCAAAGACGTATGAGCAAAGGCTGCCCGATGGATGCCACCGGTTCGCGAGTGCTTATCCGGAACTTGTTTGAGAGGACATTGACTTGGCTCCTGGAAATTTCAACGATATCGCGACGTTCGTCTCCGTGGTCAGGGCCGGCAGCTTTACATCGGCTGCACAGCAACTCGGTATCACGCGCTCTGCGGTGGGCAAGATCATTGCGCGTCTGGAGGCTCGCCTGCAGGTTCGCCTGCTCCACCGGACTCCGCAAAGCCTGGGGCTCACGGATGACGGAGAGGTGTACTTCGCGCGTTGCACACAGATTCTGGAGGATCTCGAAGAGACCGAAACGGCGATGGCGGCACGCAGTGCAACGCCGACAGGAACGCTGCGCATCAGCGTGCCGATCGGGCTTGGGCATCGGCACGTGCTACCCGTCATTGAGTCGTTTCTTGATAGCTGGCCTGCGGTGACGGCCGAGGTCAGCTTCACGGACAAATTTGTCGACCTGGTTGATGAGGGGTTCGATATCGCGGTCCGGGTTGGTGAGCCCAAGCCGGATTCCCGATTGATTGCGCGCGTGGTGGCAACACAGAAGCTGGTGACCTGCGCTTCGCCGAGTTACTTGGCAAAGCGCGGTGTGCCGGCCACGCCGTCCGACCTTGCAGATCATGAATGCCTTCACTTCGTGAGCGGTGGACGTCTTCAGCCGTGGTCGTTTGCCGGTGTTGGGCAGGAGACCGTGAACTCGACTGACCGGTTGAGAATGGACAGCGCTGAAGCGATCGTCGCCGCAGCGGTTAACGGCGCCGGCATTGTCAGCATGCCTTTGTACTTGCTCGCAACTGACATCGCGCAAGGGCGATTGCAGACTATCCTGCAGGGGTTTGAGGTCGAAGCGCTGCCCATCAGGGCGATCTATCCGACGCGGCGACATCTCGCGCCTAAGGTTCGCCGCTTTATCGATTGTTTGTTTGATGCGTGGCAGCCGGTGCCGCCTTGGGAGCGTGAAGTCGAATAGGACGTTGGTTTTCGTTCGCACTCGGGGTTTGGTGAGGTAGGTTCTGCGTTAGCGGTCTGGTTCATTACCGGGTTGCTGCTTTCCAAGTCTTCGCGCGTTTAGTGTTGGATGTTTTCTTTATCACTATTAGCCACTGCGCGTGGCGGCGCGTCATTTCTTTGTCCAAAGCGACAAAGAAACGAAGCAAAGAAAACGCTTTCACCTCTCTGAAAATTAAGTGTCCACAGCGTGCAGTTCCAATTCATTGGTACCCGAAGAGCACGGTGCTCGCCAGAGCCACGGATGTTTGAACCCCTCCTTCTCGCGAATCCTGACAGTAAAACGCTTCGCCCCGTACGCTCTCGGGCAAGCACCAGTGCCCCACGTTCCCGCACGGCCTCACGCGTATTTGCCGCTGCCATTGTTCGCGTGTTAGCTGCACGGTTTGCGCTGTCATTTTCGGGGGTTAGGCCCTAAGCATTCGGCTCCCTCATTTCTTGGTGGGTTAGCGAAGTGGTTCGTCATGCGTACTAATTTGGTGGATGGTTCACGCGGATAGCGCGGGGTGTTCCTTAGGCAGGTTCAGTCACTGGTGGCGAAGCGTGGGGTATCCGTGTTCGGAGAAAGAGGGGTTCACACATTCGTGGCTCTGGCGAGCACCGTGCTTTTCGGGTACCAATGAATAGAAACTGCACGCTGTGGACACTTAATTTTTAGAGAGGTGAAAGCGTTTTCTTTGCTTCGTTTCTTTGTCGCTTTGGACAAAGAAATGACGCGCCGCCACGCGCAGTGGCTAAAAGTGATAAAGAAATAAGCTAACGTATAACCCGCGAATGCCTGGAAAGCAGCAACCCGGCATTGACCCTGACCGCTAACGCAAGAACCGGCCCCCCCAAGTGCGAACGAACCACACGTCCAATATCTCATCCTCGGCGGAGGCTCAGCCATCAACGCACTAATGGCCAATCGCGGCGCCCCGCCGACTACAACGAATGGGAAACACTAGACGCGCAAGGCTGGAACTGGACGTCATGCCTGCCCTACTTTCGCAAGCTCGAAACAGACGCGGACTTCAGCGGCGAACTGCACGGCAAGACCGGACCGCTGCGCATCAAACGCACAGAGTGGCCGCGCATCTCGCCGTTCGTGCGCGCCGTCCTAGCGACCCTGAAACAGCGCGGCCATCCCCGCCTCGATGATCAAAACGGCCCGTGGCAAAACGGAACCTTCATTGGCGCAATTGCAGTCAGCGCCGCAGGCGAACGGATTCCAACCTCCATCTGCTATCTCTCAGATGCCGTGCGCCAGCGCCCCAACCTGACGATCAGGACCGGCGAGAGCGTGGACCGCGTGCTGTTCGACGGCAAGAAGGCAATCGGCGCATTGCTCAGTTCCGGCGAAGTCGTGCACGCTGCCCAAGTGATCGTGTGCGCAGGCGCGATCCATAGCCCCGCAATCCTGCTGCGCAGCGGCATCGGTCCCTCAGATCACCTCGCAGCGCCGCACATCCCACTGCTTGCGGACCGGCCCGGGGTCGGCGGCAACCTGATGGAACATCCGTCCATCGCCGTGTCGGCCTTCTTGCCCAAGTCTGCCCACACGCCCTTCCCCGATGAACACCACGAGCAAGCCATCGTGCGTTTTTCATCCGGATTGCCAAGCACCGTCCAAGGCGACATGCACGGCGCGATCCTGTCGCGTTCAGGCTGGCATTCAATTGGGTATCGGCTGGGAACGATCTTCTTCTGGGTCAACAAATCATACTCACGCGGCCGGGTCACGCTGCCCCCCGCGAACCCCCATGATGAACCGGCCGTCGAGTTCAACATGCTCTCCGACCCACGCGACCTCGACCGCCTGAAGCTTGCCGTTCGCTTCGGTGCAGAGACGCTGGCGGATCCTTCGATGGCAGGTCATCGAAGCGCTATCTTCCCATCGAGTTACTCACCACGAGTCGCGAAAGTAGCCGTGCCCGGAACCGCCAACGCGATTCAACGCGGCATCTTGAGCGCGTTGCCGGATTGGGCAGGACCGTGGCGCCAAGGCTTGATTCATCGGCTCGTGACGCAAGGCGTTTCCATCGCCGGCTTGCTCACCGACGACCACGCGCTCACGCGGTTTGTCACGCGTTCGGTCGGTGGCACATGGCACCCTTCCGGTACATGCCGAATGGGCGCCGCCGATGACCCCGGCGCAGTTACGGACGCGTCGGGTGCCGTCTATGGCGCGCAGAACCTGCGCGTCTGCGACGCCTCCTTGATGCCTTCCATTCCGTGTGCGAACACGAACGTACCAACCATCATGCTCGCCGAGCGGATCGCAGACCTGATCCGCTCAGAAGCGCATCAGGCGCCATAACCCACGATACCCTTGACCTCGTTCGGATATGCGCACCGTCGACGGGGCCTATCCCGCGCTTGGCATTCGCGACGCGCTTAAAGGCGCCGGCCTGGTGTTAGGGTAAATGGCTAGATAAATGCTTAGGGATTACCCCGTGAGAGGACCACGAGCCTAGGGCCCGCTACGCTAGCGCTTCCTTATTCATACAAATAATTGAGCCATCGCGCTATTTTCGGCCTAAATTACTATTTGACGCCATTGCGGTTCGCGCCCTGTTAATTGACGCTCGATTCGACGCCCTGGTACGACGCCGGACGAATTGCGTTCTCATAACAATCGCGCCGGGTCAATACCGGTAAAGGGCGAATGTGAATTCTCGTGAAATAATTTTCCATGGCGCCAAAAAATAATCGAACCGGCCACTTGCGCAGATAACATGTGCCACCTAAGCCTTTAAGAACTTATTGCCGTAAAAAAATCTTGCCGGCGAGAATAAAGAACCTTGTCACATGGTTCTTAGTGAGTGCTCGCAGGAGACGGAACGCGAATTGCGAACGGGGGTTCGAAAGTGGACCAAGGACAACCAGCCAAACTTCAATTCCTTTCAAGTTTCCGTGTGTTGAGTCGATATAACTAAAACGTATGCAGTTTTCGTGAGGCCGGCAGCTGCAATTTTTGCCACGTGCCCAAAATGTGCTGACCCCGCAGCGTCTTGAAACGGGGTCGCTATAACTAACCGGTATGACTTTCATGGCTTCTGCATCGCTTCCCAGGCATTTGTTTTACGTTGGCGATCCCTTGACGCTCGAACTTCGTTCGCTCCTGGATGCGCGTGGCTGGACAGTCAAATCCCTGGAACTGGACCGTGAGCCGGGGAATTTTTCATCGAAGCCCAGTGGCGGCTTACTCGATTTCTCGGCGCGAAACGTCCTGGCTAATCTGCGGCTGGCCGAGACCTGGCTATCGGTAAAAACAGTAGGCTGGTTGGCGCTCTTGTCGCCGGCGCAACTTGAAGATTCAACGATTCGTCGCCTCGTCCGCGATTTTTGCTTCGACTATGTAACGCTCCCCGCATCGGGCGAGCGCATTTTGAACGCGCTGGGCCATGCCTACGGAATCGCGGCGTTGCATGACGGAGGCGCACGCGACCCCGCCAGCGCGAAGAGCGATGCCAACGCCGAAGGCGACATGATCGGCTCGTGCGACGCCATGCTTGCGCTATTCCGCGCGATCCGAAAGGTCGCCATGACGGACGCGCCCGTGTTTATTTCCGGTGAATCGGGAACGGGCAAGGAACTGACGGCGTTGGCCATTCACGCGCGCTCAGTGCGGCGCAATGAGCCGTTTGTCCCCATCAACTGCGGGGCTATTCCCGCACATCTCTTGCAGTCCGAATTGTTCGGCTATGAACGCGGCGCATTCACCGGGGCGAATCAACGCAAGATCGGGCGCGTTGAAGCGGCGAACGGCGGTACGCTGTTCCTCGATGAAATTGGCGACTTGCCGCTCGAGAGCCAGGCGAGCCTGTTGCGTTTCCTTCAGGAGCGCAAGATCGAGCGCCTGGGCGGCCATGAGTCCACGGCCGTCGATGTGCGGATTGTCTCGGCTACGCATGTCGACATGCAAACGGCCATGATTGAAGGCCGCTTCCGCTCCGACCTTTATCACCGCTTGTGCGTGCTGCAGATCGAGGAGCCGCCATTAAGGGCGCGTGGCAAGGACATCGAATTGCTTGCGCGGCACATGCTGGATCGATTCGAGAAAGACGCTAGCCGGCGGATTCGCGGGTTCGCCCCTGACGCTATTGCCGCGATTCATAACTATGCGTGGCCCGGCAACGTGCGCGAGCTGATCAACCGCGTGCGGCGTGCGATCGTAATGGCCGAAGGCCGCTTGATCGGCGCGCAGGATCTCGAACTCGGCGGGTTTGCGGAATGCGTGCCCATGTCGCTCGCGCAGGCGCGCGAAGTGGGCGAACGGCAGGCCATCGAAATGGCGCTGCTAAGAAATCGCGGGCGCGTAGGCGACGCGGCGCGCGAACTTGGTGTGTCGCGTGTGACCTTGTACCGGATCTTGTCGGCCTACAACATGCGCGAAGTAGAGACACCGTCGACTCTGGGCCTGGAGTAGGTTCTGCCTGGTGTGACGGGTGGATGCGTCAGTGTTGCGACCGATCCAGGCCGTGCGGCGCATCAGCCTGATCGCCGCACGGAATAGGCCATAGTCACCTGGCTCGCGCACTGCCTCTATTTTTCGTTCTCCTTGTTCTTTTCTTGCAGAATTTCGCTCTGCAGGAAATCGAAGTCCACTCCCTCATCCGCTTGCGTCACTGTCTGCAAAAACAACTTCCGGTATCCACGTCCTGCGGTCGGACGAACCACGGGGTTGTCGAGCGCACGCTGTTGCAATTCAGCTTCCGGCACGAGCAGTGCAATCTCCCGGTTGATCACGCTCAAACGAATTCGATCCCCGTTGCGCACGTGAGCCAGCGGACCGCCGATCGCCGCTTCCGGGGTGACGTGCAGAACAATCGTGCCGAACGCAGTGCCGCTCATTCGGCCATCGGAGATCCGCACCATGTCCTTGACCCCCGTCCGCGCAAGCTTGCGCGGGATCGGGATATAACCCGCTTCGGGCATCCCCGGCGCACCGACGGGGCCAATGTTCTTCAGCACAAGGACGTCTTGCGCGGTGACGTCGAGCGCTTCGTCGTCAATCCGGCTGGTCATGTCCTCGAGATCCTCGAACACGACCGCCCGACCGACATGCTCCATCAGTTTTGGATCGGCAGCCGATTGCTTGATGATCGCGCCGCCTGGCGCCAGGTTCCCACGCAATACCGCCAAGCCGCCCTGAGGATATATCGGATCACTAAATGATCGTACGACGTCCTGCCGATACCCAGGCCCACTCAGCTCGATCTCTTCCCCAAGCGTGCGTCCCGTGACGGTCAGCGCATCAAGATGGAGCAACGGCTTGAGTTCACGCAGCAGCGTAGCCATGCCGCCCGCAGCGTGGAAATCTTCCATGTAGTGCTGGCCGGTAGGTTTCAGGTCCAGCAGCACAGGCGTTTCCTTGCCCATGCGATCGAGCATGTCCAGATCAATCCGATGCCCCAACCGTCCCGCAATAGCAGTCAGGTGGACGATTGCATTAGTCGAGCCGCCAATTGCCAGCAACACGCGCATCGCGTTTTCAAAGGCTTTTGCGTTAAGAATCTTGTCGATGGTGAGACCGTCGAGCGCCATCTGGACCGCCTGCGCCCCCGTTTCTTCGGCCACGCGAATCCGGTCAGCCGTGACCGCCGGCGGCGACGCTCCGCCGGGAACCGTCATGCCCAACGCTTCCGCGACACACGCCATGGTGCTGGCGGTGCCCATCACCGAACAGGTTCCTACGCTTGCGACCAGCTGGTTGTTGACGTCGGCGACTTCTTCCTCGTCGATCTCGGTGGCGCGAAACCTGGCCCAATAGCGGCGGCAATCGGTGCATGCGCCTACCCGTTCGCCACGATGCGAGCCTGTCAGCATTGACCCCGTGATGAGCTGAATCGCCGGTATGCCCGCTGACGCCGCACCCATCAATTGCGCGGGTACGGTCTTGTCGCAACCACCGATGAGAACGACTGCGTCCATGGGCTGCGCGCGAATCATTTCCTCGGTATCCATCGACATCAGATTGCGCAGATACATGGATGTAGGCGACGCAAAGCTTTCGTGGATAGAGATGGTTGGGAAGTCCATCGGCAAGCCACCGCTGAGCATCACACCGCGCTTCACCGCTTCAATCAGTTGCGGCATATTGCCGTGGCAGGGGTTATACGCACTCCCCGTATTGACGATACCGATGACCGGCCGGTTCAAGGCCTTGTCGGTATAACCAGCGCCCTTGATGAAGGCCTTGCGCAAGAACAGCGAAAAGTCCTGATCGCCGTAAGACGTGAGTCCTCGCTTCATGCCGGTCGCGCGGACGGGGGATTGCTTGTCATCGGGCTTGTCGGATTGGTCGGCCATTAGGGATTTCCCTATTCAGTAGATGATGGATCGCGCCTTGGAGGCCAATTGAATGTCAGTTTGCAAAGGCTGCGAAAGTAGCCATGGAGCCTGTTGTGACAGTCTATTGCGTTGCGACGCCCCCTGCATGATGAGGCATGCTGCCAGCGCCGGCTCCGGATGCCTTGGCGAATGAGCGATCGCATACCCCGTTTTCAACCAGCGTCTTAGTGCGGCGCGAAACGGCCTACGAGCATTGCACGCTTCCAGCCAAAGCCGGCCACTTTCCGATATTCAAAACCCGCTTGCAACAGCGCGCGTTTCACATCGCCGGCACTGGTGTAGGTGGAAAACGTTGCGTCGTCAGCGGCCAACGCGGCAAGTGAACTGAAGATCGCGGGCGTCCAGAGTTCAGGATTTTTCGCAGGCGCGAAACCATCGAGATAAAACGCATCGGCGCGCAACCGCAGCGTGGGCAGGATATCCACTGCATCGCCGAATATCAGCGTCAGCGCGACGTTGCCATTATCGAAATCGAGTTGATGCGTGCCGGGTCGCAGCGCCGGCCACGCGGTGGCAAGCACGTCGGCCAGTGCGAGGACCGATGGATCGTCCACGGTCACTGCGTAAGCACGATGCAGGTCGTCCGTCGAAAACGGGTGCTTTTCGATCGACACAAAATGCAGCCGTTCGCTGCGCGCGGGATCGGCACGCCACGCGGCCCATGTCGTCAGGAAATTGATGCCCATGCCGAAACCGGTTTCGAGTACGGTGAAGGTTTGACGCCCCTGCCATCGCCCAGGCAAGCCGTTGCCCTGCAAAAATACATGGTGCGACTGGGCAAGACTGCCCACTATGCTGTGGTAAATGTCGCCATATTCGGGCGAATACGGCGAGCCGTTGGGACGAAAAGCAAGCGTGGCGGGAATAAGTGGATCAGTCATGCAGTTCGATGTCAGGGAGAACAGCGGGAATCATATTTGACGGGGCACGTCCGCGTCATTGCAAAAGCGGTCCGGTAAAGGTTCAGCACGTTAGCAAAAACGGCCGGCGTCAGGCGAGAAATGCGCTGAGGAAAGCCTCACGCGTCTCTATGTTTAATCGCGATTTATGCGGCAAGCGGCAAAGTATCCCCGTTCTGCCATGAAGACGAGCTAAGATAAATCGAGCGGTTCCGGTTTGACCGGGCCGCGTTCGCGCGTAATTGTCTTTGACAGGAGAACAAGATGGCAGCCAAGAAGATCTTATTTTTGACCGGCGATTTTGCAGAAGATTATGAAACGATGGTGCCTTTCCAGGCGCTGCAAATGGTCGGCCACACGGTGCACGCCGTGTGCCCCGGAAAGAAAAGCGGAGACAAGATCAAGACTGCGATTCACGACTTCGAGGGCGACCAGACCTACACTGAAAAGCCGGGTCATCTGTTCGCGCTGAATGCGAATTTCGATGACGTCGATGTGACGCAGTACGACGCGCTGATGATCGCCGGCGGCCGTGCACCGGAATACTTGCGGTTGAATAAACGGGTGATCGAAATCGTACGTCAGTTCGCGTCCGCCGAAAAACCGATCGCCGCGGTCTGTCACGGCGCGCAATTGCTGGCTGCCGCCGACGTGATTCGCGGCAAGCGGATCTCTGCCTACCCCGCCTGCGCGCCGGAAGTCCGGTTGGCCGGCGGCGACTATGCCGACATTGAAGTGGACAGCGCGGTCACCGACGGCAATTTCATCACGGCCCCGGCCTGGCCCGCTCATCCGCAATGGCTGGGTCAGTTTCTTGTAAAGCTCGGAACCGAGATCTCGCTCTGAGCGATGTGGTGGTTCGGCGCTCGCTTCCCGGTTCCTTTGTGGACTCAGTTAGTGGGCGTCGAGAGCGTTTTGAGAAGGCGGATGCCACTTGCGTCTACCCTCTGTTTTCCGGTGTTTGATCACTGCTTCAGCGAAGTTGCCCGCGCCAACGGATGCCGCAATTGACTGAAGATTTCCCCGTCTGCCCGGGCTTGTAGAACGCCGGGCGCGACGGGCTGCTAGAATTGACGTTTTACTTGCCTGGTCATGTGCTATGGGCTTTGAACAGCTCGCTGTATTGAAACAACAATTCGAGAAAGAGAAACAGGCGAAACGCGCGCAGTCGAAGCCCGCAGTTAAGCCTGCCTCGAAGGATGCGTCTAAGCCCGCTTCTAATCCTGCGTCTAATCCCGCTGCCAAGCCCGCGTCCGCACCGGTCTCGTCTAAGCCCGCCGCCAAGCCGTCGCGCCCGCCGCGTCCGTCGCGCCAGCCTCGGCCCGCGGCGCGCCCCGATGCACCCGTCGCGGTCAGGTCGAAACCTGTGGACCCGGTGGTCCTGACCATCGGAAAACTGCAAAAACGGTTTCCTAAAGCGTTCCCGAAAAACCCGTCGCCCAAGGTGCCGCTGAAGATCGGAATTTTCGAAGATCTTCTCGCGCACTCAACGGAGATGGCGCTGAGCGAGACCGAGTTGCGCGCAGCCATCAAGATCTGGTGCCGCGGCAGCCGTTACTGGACAGCAATGGTCGAAGGCGCAATTCGTGTCGACCTGTCGGGTGAGGAAGCCGGACGGGTATCGCCTGAAGACGGCGTTCGCGCGACGAAGCTCGAAGAAGGTCGCGTGGCCAGAGTCGCATCGAAGGCAGCGGCTCCTGAAAAGGCAGCTGGTGCTGAGAATGCAGCGGCTTCTGAGAACGCAGCGACGGCAGCGAGCGCAGCGGCTTCTGACAGCGAAACAGCTCCTGAAAAGGCAGCAGTTTCTGAGAATGTGACGGCTCCTGAGAATGTGACGGCTCCTGAAAACACCGCCGTTCCGGATTCCGAAAAGGTCGCGGATTAAGAGCTATTGAGCGCGAGGACGTCTGCGGCTGTTCCGCAGTCCCCCTCGCGCTCCTTGCTTTCAACTCGCTGATCGACGCCACACGAACAGGTCGGCGACGTCCACACAAGAGTAGAAGCGTTGCCGCAACAGGGGCAGCAGGTTAGTTGCTCCGCATTGTCTGGATCACATCAGTCGGGATGGGCTCGAACGCACGCCACCTCGGCGCCTTCAGCACCGCGCATGGCTCCGAGCGAGCAAGGATCCCCCTTCATGACTTCACCCGCCACACCCGTGGCATCTCATCCAAAGCGGTACCCGAGCAAATCCGCGCGTTCGATTGCCCGCGTCCGACGTCGCTCGAATATTCCTGCCTGATCCGCTCCGCGTACGACCCCTTGTCCGGTATCCGGCACGTCCTCGTTAAAAACTCCTATTCCGCTGCATCCATCACACTCCGCCGTAAGCCTTGAACGCACGATCCTCTGCTTTCTAAGCAATTCACGCGCAGCCACAAAACCCTCCATCCGACGTTTCGCAAAGTCTTGAAATCCACATTTTGTTGAACAACATTACATATATTGTTCAACAAATGTGGATCGCCAAGTGCGATCCTTTCAACAGAAAGGGAACGTCCATGCACGCGTATCATCCGTCCTTCTCGCCGCACCACGCCCTTGTTGCCAGGCTCACGGGCCTGATGATTTTGTTCCTGCAAAGTGGGGCTATTGCCGCTCCCGCATCGCAGCGTGCTCGACAACGTGACGCTGGCGCCGCGCTATCACGACCGTGGATCGAAGGCCGCGCTGCGCGCGCTTGGCATGGAGATGCTTTCAAAGGTCGGTATGGCCGCTGATGCGCACAAGTATCCGCATCAGCTCTCCGGCGGGCAGCAACAGCGCGTGGCGATTGCACGGGCGCTGGCCATGAAACCATCAATTGTCCTCTTCGACGAACCCACCTCCGCGCTCGACCCTGAACTGGTGGCCGAAGTCCTCAAAGTGATCGAGCAACTTGCGCGTGAGGGGATGACCATGGTGATCGTCACGCATGAGATCAATTTCGCATTCCGCATCTCGGATCGGATAATCTTCCTTGAGAATGGCTCGATCGTGGTGGACGCCGCCCCTCGCGCCATGACCGCGTTCGGCAAGGATTCCCGTCGCGCATTTTCTTAAAGACCTCCAGCTCGCATGACCCGATCCGATTCCGTGACCCCAGCGACCAAAGCCAAGACCGTGACCGAGCACATCGAAGAAGAGTCCGTGACCGAGCGCATCGTCACGCAGATTCGCGACAAGATCATCTGCGGCGACCTGCCTCCCGGCACTCCGCTCACCGAAGCCGATCTCACGAAAGCCTACGACGTCTCGCGTAATACGCTTCGCGAGGCGCTGCGGCAGATTTGCCGCGAGGGATTGGGCGTGCACTACCGGCATCGCGGCGTGGTCGTGCGCACACTCACACGCAGCGACGTGCGCGATATTTTCCGGGTCCGCCGCGCTCTGGAGTTGCAGGCAATTCCGCTGCCGGGAAAGACCGACCCGCCCGACCTGGCTGTGCTGCACGCCATGGCCGCTGCCTGCGATGCCGCAGCGCTTGCCGCATCGCAAGAAGACTGGCGAAGCGTGGGCACCCATAGCCTGCGCTTTCATCAGCACATTGTGGAGATGATCGGCAGCGCGCTGCTCGATCAGTTCTTCCGCACGATTCTCGCGCAGTTGCGCTTGCTGTTCTCCGCCGCCCCCGATGAACGGCGTTTCCAGCTGCCGTGGATCGAGCGTGACCGCGAACTCTACGACTTGATCGTGGCGGGCGAACACAAGCGGGCGAGCAAGAAACTTTCCGACTACCTGGACCGCTCGGAAGAAGCGCTCATCGACCTTCTCTGAACCACGCCTTTCCATCGTCCTTTTCTCGAACGGGGCCACGCGCCTCGTGTCGATTCAATCAGGAGATATCAAACCATGTTGAACTACCCTGCCGCTTATCAGGTTACCCAGGGTTCTGCACTCGAAGTGGATCGGGACTTTTATACGCGCGTTGCCACCGCGCATGAAACGCGCACGCGGGTGGACTCGGCGGTCGTGCCGATCCGCTCCGGGTACGCGTGGAAGGTCCCGGCCGGACATGTGTTCCGGATCGTGACCATTGAAGGCCCTTAGGTCGCGGACCTCAACATATGGAATCTGCACAATCCGCCGAGCGTTTCTGGGCGTCACGCACGCGCCAGTTGCAGCAGGCGCATGTGAGTACATTCGACCGGCTGTGGTCGACCCTGCCCTATCTTCGCCCGCTTGTGACGAGCACCGACCACACCCTGGCCGACTACGGAATCGACGAACATGGCGGCCGCGTTCACGACCTGTTGGGCACGCGCTGCGATCCGTATGTGAACCGGATGCTGACCGGCGAGGATTTCGATTTCCATTGCCATTCGAACCTGACCCGCGCGATCGCACCGCACGGTCTCACCGAATTTGATGTGCATGACGTACTAAATGTATTTCAGTGCACGGGGCTCAATCTGAACGATCAATACTTCATGAAGGCCTGCCCGGCGAAGAAAGGCGATTACCTGGAGTTCTTCGCGGAGATCGACCTGCTGTGCGCGCTGTCAACGTGTCCGGGCGGAGATTTGTCCTTGCCGATGTGGGGACCCGACGCGCGGGATCCGCTCGAAGTCTGCCGGCCGCTGGGCGTGGAGGTTTATCGGCTTGCACCACAGATGCTCGATGGATGGAGTTCGCCGGAAGTGCCCCCTTATCGCGGCCTGCATGGGATGAGGCTCGATACGTCAGGTCGTGGTGGTTGTTGCTGACAAGTTCAGTTATTCACTGCCAAACATCGTTGTGGTGCTGCTCGGCACGCCACCTGGCCCGGCAGGATTAGGGTTGCCATAGCGTGGAAGCGAGCCGTCCGCACGAGCGCGTTCCAGTTCCGCGCGCACCTGTGCACGTGTCTTAGGCGCTTGACTCGCTTGCAGTGGAAACGGCTTTGGTGCTACAGACTGGGCTGGCGGTAACACGGGTTCGGCGAGCGGCGTCGTGCGAGTTGGCGCGACCCGTGGCCGTGTGCTGGCCACGGGTCGTGCCTCTTCCCGCAAACTCAAATCTGTATTTCTCACTCTCAAAGCCGGGCCTGCTGCTTCGGCTTGTATCCCGCTGGTCGATGGCGCTCTGATCTGAGGGGCATCTGCGATTCGCAAGCGACGAGACGTGCTGAAGGTATGGTCGCGAACAGGCGACGTGCTCTCATGCGAACGTCTTGTTCTCGCAGGCAAACGCGTTAAGGGGCGAGTCAATTTTGCTGTATTCCGTGGGGTGTCAGGCGTTGCAACCGGCGACATGGGGCCGGTGCTTTCCTCACGCGCCTGCAACTCTTTCTGGAGTGTCAACGTGCGGCTGTCGTCCATGTGGAGCTTTTGCACCGCGCCCAACAGCACTTTGGCGGAAGCAAGATCATTGCGTTTCA
The DNA here is from genome assembly GCF_047608185.1 of Caballeronia eucalypticola. Taxonomy (NCBI): domain Bacteria; kingdom Pseudomonadati; phylum Pseudomonadota; class Betaproteobacteria; order Burkholderiales; family Burkholderiaceae; genus Caballeronia; species Caballeronia eucalypticola. Next base: position 134,636 of record NZ_JBLKRU010000016.1, on the reverse strand, counting down.
GGCTGTCGCGAATCACCTGAAGAATGTGAGAGATATCGTCGGAATGCTCGCTCGCAGGAGCCGGTCTTGAAGTCTGGGATCCGGTCGAGCCAGTGTCCAGTTCGCCGGAGATGGAAGCGCCATCGCGCTCCGGGCCTGAGCGTGCTCCCGACAGCGTGTCCTCGCCTGACCGCATGACAGACGCACCGATCATCAGCCCACCGAGAAGAAGGCCCGCAAGGAGTGTCCTCTTGGGGTTGCTCATCATAAAGTCTGTCCCGTAGCTTGAAATGCGCATTGAGAACGCGGATAGCATCGGCCCGACCGGTCTTCACTTGGCAAGGATGAGTGCTCGCATTGATGCAGCATAATAAGGACCGCACATGTAATACGGTTCTACTATCAATAACGCGCCTAGACGTACGATTGGATGCGCCAATCCCTAGCCGATATCCGCCGAATTGGGATTTTTGTCGGTTTCCCAACAGTGCCATTCGTCATGAGGTTCCTGGCGCGTCCAAGGCGCGCTCGCGCGCGCTGCTAAACTTGCCGCGGTCTTAACTCCGCACAATTCCTGCCGATCGGCATCCGACACGGTCGCGCGGCCACGCTCCCTCTGACAAAGTCTGCAACCCATGCTTCGATTCGAGAACCTCTGCAAACGCTACGACGAGCGCGTCATATTTCAAGGGCTGCGTTATAACGCCGGCACGGAATGCGTGGCGCTGAACGATGAATCGGGCAGCGGCAAATCCACCTTGCTCGCCATCCTTGCCGGAGAGATCAAGCCGGACCAAGGAGAGGTGTGGGTCGATGGGCACTCGTTGCGCCACGCCACGCTCGATGCAAAGGTCCTGGTTGCCTACGTGCCCGACGACTGCATGCCGAACTCGCAGCAGACCGGCCGGGAGTATCTGGAGCAAGTGGCATTGAACAGGAAAACAATCGTAGAGAGTCAGACGCTCGACTTGGCCGATCGCTTTGGCTTAACGCCCCATCTTGGGAAGCGTTTCGAGCAAATGTCGTTTGGTACCCGCAAGAAAATCTTCCTGACGGCGGCTGCGCTGGGCGATGTGAAGGTCGTTATCGCCGATGAACCAGGCGCCGGTCTCGATGCCCCCGCGCGCGCTGTCCTGATTGATTTGTTCAGGATGTTGGGTAAAGACCGGACGGTTTTCTTTTCGAGCTATGACGAGGATTTTACGCAGGCGTGCGGCGCGAAAATGATAAGTTTTGCTGAGCTTGTAGAAGGAACATAAGCGCATGTTGCGGGCTTGAACCATTGCTCTGGATCGTTACGAAGGTACGGGTCTTATCCAAGCCCCATCGCGCGCGCAATCAGGATCAGTCCGACCACAACGACGACGGCCCCAATAGCTTTCGCCGCGCGGTCACCGGCGGGTGCGAGACGCTCGGCAGTTATAGCTGCCGTCACGGCGGCCATCACGCGCAGATCCATGACGCCCATCACGAGAAGGATCGCCGTCAGGCCAACGCAGCAGCTATTGCAGCGAAGGCCGAGGCGCAGGCCATGTCGCCAGGCTGTTGCAGCGTCCGCCTGCATCGCCCCTCCGCACCTGGAGTCGCTCCGGCAGCAGGCAAGGCGGCGTGCCTTCCACGATGTGAACTGGAGCGCGCCGGCGATCAGCACGACCACGCCCGTCGCAACCGGAGCGCCGCGCGCCAGCGCAGGAAACTGCATCTCAAGCGCTGACAGCGCGCTGCCCAGCACAAAGGCAGCCGCGCCAAGCACGGCCCATACGCAGAAGTACCCTGTGCCTACCAACGCCGTCAGCCAATCCGACCGCGCGCCCACTGCCTGACGGTAGTGCCATAGCATGGGCGTAAGCGAGGGCAACATCATCGCCACCATCATCGCGACCCACATGCCGATAAACGACGCGGCAGCATTGGGCCATGTCTGTCCACACATCCGCATCCACGCCATCGACATCGTCCACCCGCCGGGCATTGGCATCTCGCCCATCGCCGACATGGACGCGCACCAGACGATTGTCACCGTGGCACTGGCGGCGAAGAGCAACGCCGAAAAACCGAGGAAGGCGCGCTGATAAAATAATTCGGATACCATAGTTTTAGACATTTTCCGATTCGCTTGGGTGAGCACAAGATGACACCAACGTCGGCTCAGCCCGCGCCGTATTCGTCGTGACGCTTCCACCAGACACCCGTCTCGTTGCGCCCCTTGGGCGCGCGGTCAAGCCACTGGTACATGCCCCAAATGCCGTCCACGCCGCGCGAATAGGAGGAATACGCGTGATAGACCACGCCGTCCTCAAGCACGAACGCGCTGATGCCCGGTCTTTCGCGTGCGTAAGTTGCTGTATCCGTTCCGGACATGATCGCGAACGTAGTGGCCCCGTCGGGCGTCGTACGTGAAGGTATGTCGACGACAGGCGCCTCGCGAGCGTAGTTGTATTCGACCGTCCCCTCGCGCTGTTGCTGCTCCGTGAGCGAGATGTTGAAGTCGAAGTTGAAGTCGCTGCCGAACGAGGACGCCCAGGGAAAAGTCCAACCCATCCGGCGCTGGTACGCCTGCAGCTTCGCAAGCGGCGCCCGCGACACCGCCGATAGCGTCACGTCATGGTTCGCCAGATGCACCACGACACCGTTGAACCCGTCCGCTATCGACGAGCAGGACGGGCATCCCGCCGTGTAGTCCGGCCCGAACATGAAGTGATAGACGAGCAGTTGCGAGCGCCCCTGGAACAGTTCTGCCAGCGAGGCGCCGCCTTCGTTGGTCTCGAACCGGTAGTCCTTGTCGACCCGGACCCACGGCAGCGCTTGTCGCTGCTGCGCCAGTGCGTCCCCGCGGCGGGTGAGTTCCTTCTCCGCCTTGAGCAATTCGAGCCGCGCGGCCAACCATTCTTCTCGTGTCCCCGTTACGTGGGTTGTCATCGTCCTTGCCTCCAATAAGGGTTCTTCGTCGTTCGTTCAACGCCCGATCCGACGGGCGCGTTGGTGATAGATTAGTGCTGTGTATAAAACGAGGGGAGTGACAAGTGTGGCGTGATTCGGATAGACCATGGACCCGATAATTGCGGTCGCGGCACGTTCGCTCGCGGCGGGCGACCCGCTCGGCGCACTGAACCGGATCGCCTTGCGCGACGACGCGCACGCGCTCGCGCTTCGCGGTATCGCTATGGCGCAACTCGGCGATCTCGTTCGAGCAAAAGCGCTCATGCGTAGCGCGGCGCGCGCATTCGGTCCGAAGGAAGCGGTGGCGCGCGCGAGGTGCGTCGTCGCCGAGGTCGAGATCGCGTTCGCCTCAAGAGACCTGGGCTGGCCCGCGAAGACGCTCGATGCCGCGCGGGCGACACTCGAAGCCCATGGCGACCGGGTAAACGCCGCGCATGCGCGGTATCTCGAGGTCCGGCGCCACCTCCTGACCGGACGTATCGACGAAGCTGAACAGGCGCTCGCCAGGCTTGATCCCACGCTTTTCCCACCCGCGCTCAGGGTCGCTCACGAGCTGGTTGAGGCAGGCATCGCAATGCGGCGCCTCCAGGTAAAGATGGCTCGCGGCGCGCTTGCCCGTGCCGAACGCGCCGCGTATCAAGCGCGTATTCCTGCGCTCACCGCGGAAGTCGAAAGCGCATCCCTCATACTGAATACGCCCGCTGCACGCTTGATTTCTGGCGGCGAGGAACGGCTCCTGCTGCTCGATGACGTTGAAGCAATGCTGGCGTCGAAGGCACTTGTCGTGGACGCTTGCCGTCAGCTCGTGTGCAACGCCGGCACGGTGGTCTCGCTCGCCAGACGCCCGGTTTTGTTCGCACTCGCACGCGCACTGGGCGAAGCATGGCCCGCCGACGTGCCCCGGGAAAAGCTCATCGAGCGGGCATTCCGGACGAAGCACTGCGATGAATCGCATCGCGCGCGTTTGCGTGTTGAAGTCGGACGGCTTCGTGCAGCGCTTGGAACGCTGACGAGCGTGAGCGCGACGAATCGAGGGTTTGTGCTGATGCCGCGCGCCGCGCGCAAGGTCGTCGTGCTGACAAGGCCCGTTGAAGACAAACATGCAGCGGTGCTTGTCTTCCTCGCCGACGGCGAGTCGTGGACCAGCTCGGCTCTCGCCCTTGTGCTTGGAGCGAGCCAGCGCACCGTGCAGCGCTCACTCGATGTGCTCGCGGCCGCAGGCAAGGTGCAGTCGTATGGGCGCGGGCGAGCGCGCCGCTGGTTGACCCCGCCCGTGCCGGGATTCGCGACAGGCTTGTTACTCCCCGCTCAACTACCCAGTGATTAGGATGACAACATGAAACGATCAGACGCCGAAATCATCCGTGAATATGGGCCCTTTGCGGGTGTCGATAGCGTGCACGGCGTCACGTTTGACGGTCAGCATGTGTGGTTTGGATCCGGCGACAGGCTGAATGCCTTCGATCCTGCGAGCGGCGATCCGTCGCTGCGCTCGCTGGATGTTGGCGCCGATGCGGGAACAGCCTTCGACGGCCAGCACCTGTTTCAGATTGCCGGGGATCGTATCCAGAAGATCGATCCACAAACTGGTCAGGTGCTTGCCACTATCCCCGCGCCCGATGGCGGCGGTAACTCGGGGCTTGCGTGGGCCGAAGGGTCGCTTTGGGTTGGGCAGTATCGGAGCCGGAAGATCCATCAGGTCGATCCTGAAACGGGCGCGATTCTCCGCGCGATAGAAGCTAACCGCTTCGTCACCGGTGTCACCTGGGTTGACGGAGAACTCTGGCACGGCACCTGGGAAGACGACGCGAGCGATCTGAGACATATCGACCCGCAAACGGGAGAAGTCCTGGAGAGCCTTGAGATGCCGCCCGGAACGTATGTATCGGGCCTTGAGTCCGATGGCGGCGAGCAATTCTTCTGCGGTGGTGGAGGCAGCGGCAAGCTGAGAGCAGTTCGTCGGCCTCGGCGAGACTCTGCAGCCGGCAGCGACGCCGGGATTCCCGCCGACTCCGCTAGCGGGTAGCCGCAGCGGCTAGTTCCCCGGTGCCCGGTGCGCCAGTCAGTTCGACGTACGTACTGAGTCAATGCGCAAGCTCAGTATTCCGAAGCACCATTCCGTGACGCTGCAGCGCGATGTCCCGGGACGATTCGATTTCCATTTGCATGCGGATCGCGTCCCATCCCAACACACGCGCGGCGATCGACGCCGTTTCATCCAGCACGGCACCCGTCAACTGACCAGAGATCGCGATCGTCGTTCGGCGGAAAAGCAGATCCGCGAGATGCGTCACGGCTTCGTGCTCACAGAGGTACTGAATCTCCCGCACTGTGTAGCTCGGCTCGCTGGCGAGCGAGGTGTCATTGGGCGTTGATGAGCAGAATGCTGCGATGACAGATGCAGTCGTACCGTAGCGCGAGAGCAAGGTCTCAGCTCGCTCGGTCGAAACACCATAACGCGAAGCAAGCTCGCCGATCCATGCAGCCCGATCCTTACTGGTCTGCGGATAACCATGACCGCCACCGATAGTCTCGTCTCGAGTACTGACCTTACGCGAGCGTCCGAGACGCTTGAGGGTATCGTCGGCAACGGATTCGGCAAATCCCCGGAAGGTGGTCCATTTCCCGCCTACCAGCGAGAGCACGGAAATTTCCGTATTGGGCAGATGATCGACGTGCACCACGTGATCGCGGCTCACGTCGCCGGGATCCGCGGCATCGGAATAAGGCAACGGGCGCACGCCGCTATAGCGAAACGTGATATTCGATGCATCCAGTTCCAGGCGGGGAAATATCTCCCGCATCACGCCAAGCATATAGTCGACCTCACTGTCCTCACAGCGAACTTGATCGGGATCGTCGACGCGAATATCGGTTGAACCAATCAGAAGCCGATCCATGAACGGATAGACAAGACAGATGCGACCGTCCTTCGAGCCGAAGTAAACCATGCGGCCCCGTAGTTGCGCATGCAGTTCGGGATGCTTCACAATCAGGTGCGACCCTTTTGCTCCACCGATGTACTTTCGCTCGATTCCCATCGACCGGTTCACGCTGTCGATCCAGGCACCACCCGCGTTGATAATGAGAGTCGGTGTCACAGAAAAGAGCCGATCCGACACAAGGTCCCGCAACCAGACGGTGCCGCCCTCCACGCGATCAACGGTCACGTAGTTTGCCGCGGCGGCGTCTTCGCACGCGGCGAGTCCATCTGCTACCAACTCGTAGTTCAGCCGCTCGGCCTGCGTCACTTGAGCGTCGAAATACGTGGCGGTTGCCTTGATTCCCGGATCGAGCAATGGCAGATTTTCCAGGGACCGTTTTCTCAGCGCGACATGGTGGCGCGGCATCGTGCGGTGATGGCGACCGAGAAAATCATAGATCGAGAGTCCCAGTTTCGAAATGATCGCACCGCGGTCAGCGAGCTTCGACTTGACACCGAAAAACCGCAGCGTAGAGGCAACGATACCGCCAAAGTACGAATGAATCGGCAGTACTGTTTCCAGTGGATGGACAAAGTGCGGCGCGTTTTTCAACAATAGATTTCGTTCCAGTGTGGATTCGGCCACCAGCCCAAATTCGCCGGTCTCAAGATATTTCAGCCCGCCGTGAATGAGCCTCGACGGCGCAGAACTTGCTCCTGAGGCGAAGTCGGCCTTATCGATCAGCAGGCAGTCGACCTGTTGCAACGAGAGGTCGCGGAATAGCCCCGCGCCGTTAATCCCGCCACCAATGATCAGCACACTGACACGGCCCTGTTGCGCAAGCCGGTCGATATAAAATTCGCGGGATCGTTGGGTCATTGCTTGTCTCGTCTCAGTCGCATCACATCATCGTCAATGCGCGGTGGCAGCACGGTCGAGTGCCGGCCACAATGGGTTCATGTTTGAAATAAGCTGCATGTAGAGGGTGTACGCCTCAGTGAGCTGAGCGTGACGTTGCGGGTCTGGCTGGTGCGACCGCTGTATGCGGCAAGCGCGCGTGGCGGCCTCCGCCAGCGATGCAAACGCTCCTGCGCTCACGCCGGCACAGAGCGCGGCACCGAGCGCACTCGCTTCCTGATTTTCCGGGATATCGATAGGAATCCCGAGGGTATCCGCAAACAACTGCGCCAGCATGGGGCTTGACGATCCTCCGCCGGTCAGGCCCGCCCGGCGCGCGGGAAGCGCGCTGGTTAGTGCTTCGACATGGTATCGATGATTAAAGACCATGCCTTCGAGCACTGCTCGCGCGAGATGGGCGCGACGGTGCCAGCCGCGGATGCCGAAGAACGACGCGCTCGCGGGTTGTTCGAAGGGGGAACCGAACAGGAACGGATGAAACATGACGGAACTTGGTTCGGCGAATGCCGCCTGCAATTCATCGCCGATCAAGTCGAACAGCGAGCATCCGCGCTCTGCCGCTTGTTGCGCTTCGTGTGCGAAAAATTCGCGCAAGAACCAGTCGACGTTGCTCGACGAGGCCGGCGAAATCGACATGTTCATCCATTGGCCAGGACGTGTGCCGTTGCGGCACGACCAGCGCGGATCGAGTTGCGGACGATCAGACAGGATCTCGTTGATGCTGAACGTGCCTGCCGTAATCGACACGATTCCCGGCTCCGTGTTGCCCATCCCCAGGGCGCTGGAGGTGACATCGTGTAATCCGCAGGCGACTGGCGTGCCCTCTATCAGACCCGTTTGGGCGGCAGCGTATGCGGTGATGCGACCTGCGGGTGCCTCGGACGGGATGATTGGCGGTAACGCCGGAGCAATGGAGGCGAGGCTGTATAACTCCAGTACTTCGGCGCTGTATTGTTGCGTGCGGACATCGGTGAACGATGAACTGGCTTCGGTCGGATCGGTCGCCGGGACACCGGTCAGGCAGAGGCGGAGCCAGTCCTTGCAGAAAAGTACATGGCCGATTTTCGCGTACCGTTCTGGCTCGTTGACCTGGATCCATTTGAGCAGGCTGACGGCGGCGTAGGGGTATGGCTGCTGCCCGGTCAGTTCCAGTGCTTGTTGCAGCACGCCGGTTTCGCGCCATTGCTCGCGGACATCGAAGGCTCGGCTGTCGAGTGACAGGATTCCGGGGCCTAGCGGTGTTCCTTCTTGGTCGACGAGGTATAGGCCGTCGCCATGTCCGGTTACGCCGACGGCGGCGATCGCGCTGGCGGGTATTTGGCTCTGCTCGAGCGCATCGCGAATGGCGCCGGCGGCGGCTGCCCAGGTTTCTTGCATGTCACGTTCGACGTGACGCGGGCGCGGTTGGCGTTGCTCTACGCGTCGCGAGCCTACTGCCACGGTGCGGCCGATGGTGTCGAAGATGACGGCCTTGGTCGCGGTCGAACCACTATCGAGGCCCAGCAGATATTTCGGCATTTCGTCCTTCACTGCGTTTCGGATTTGGGTTTTGGGGTTGGGGTTGGGGTGGTGGTTGAGGTTGAGGCTGGGGCTGGGTTGCACGGGTTCTGCGTTAGCGGTCTGATTCATTGCCGGGTTGCTGCTTTCCAGGTCTTTGCGCGTTCGGTGTTAGCTGTTTTCTTTATCACTATTAGCCACTGCGCGTGGCGGCGCGTCATTTCTTTGTCCAAAGCGACAAAGAAACGAAGCAAAGAAAACGCTTTCACCGCTCTACCCTAAGTGTCCACAGCGTGCAGTTCCATTTCATGGGTGCCCCAAAAGCACGGTGCTCGCCAGAGCTTAGGATGTGTGAAACCCTCTTTCTCCGAACACGGATACCCCACGCTTCGCCACCAGTGTTTGAACCTGCCCAAGGCACACCCCGCGCTATCCGCCTAGAACCTACCACCGAATTTGTACGCACTTCGAACCACGTCGCCAACCCACCTTAAAACAAGGCCTCCGAAATGCGTAGGGCCGTACTCAACAAAACGCCCATGCAACCGACCAACAGGGTCATCAAAATTTAAAGCAGTAAGTACACGTTAGCCTTTGATTGCGAAGCTGGCCACGCGCCTCCGCAACGCGTGCCTCTCAACCAAGCTACTAAGAAACAAAGCCTCGAAAGCTCGTCAAGCCATGCGGGTTTCCTTGGCAATTGTGCTTGCCCGAGAGCGTGCGGGGCGAAGCGTGTTCGTGTCAGGATTCGCGAGAAGGAGGGGTTCAAACATCCGGGGTTCTAGCGAGCACCGTGCTTTTGGGGCACCCATGAATCAAAACTGCACGCTGTGGACACTTAGGGTAGAGCTGTTAAAAGCGCTTTCTTTGCTTCGTTTCTTTGTCGCTTTGGACAAAGAAATGACGCGCCGCCACGCGCAGTGGCTAATAGTGATAAAGAAATCAGCTAACGCCAAACGCGCGAATACTTGAAAAGCAGCAACCCGGCATTGACTCAGATCGCTAACGCCAGAACCCGTGCAACCCGGCATTGACCCAGACCACTAACCCTAGCACCCGTGCTAACCCCAGAACCCGCACGCCCCAGCATCCACCCCGACCGCCAACCCGCAATCTGGCACTGCCCCACCCTCGAACCCCACCCCGCCCACCCTCGCTCACCCTCACCCGTGATACTTCGAGTCCAACTCATTAATCGCCGCCACATTGCCGGCGCTCCGTCCATTTTCATCGAACGTCTGCGCCAGAAACGCATCGGCAATCGTCTTAGCCACTTCAGGTCCAATCACCCGCGAACCCATAGTAATGATCTGCGCATTATTCGACAGTGCAGCTCGTTCCGCCGAATAGGTATCGTGACACAACGCAGCGCGAATCCCCGGCACCTTATTCGCCGAAATGCTAACGCCAATCCCCGTGCCGCAAACCAGAATCGCACGATCATACTCGCCACGCATCACACCCGAAGCCACCCGGTCAGACAAATTTGCATAGAACTCCTTTGGATCTGCCTCATTGTCCGACACCTCGAAAACATCGAAGCGATCCTTGAGGTGTTCAGCCAACACATGCGCCAATCCCGCCCCCGCGCTATCCCCAGCAACTGCAAGTTTCATGATGATCTCCTTCAGATCGAAGTTTCATGCACGCAGAGAGTTCATAGCACAGCCCTGACGCGCTCCACAATGTCCAGATATCCCGCGACGTCCCATGCGGAGCGCCCGATGAACAACCCGTCAATATGCGCACTGCCAGCAAGTTCAGCGCAATTTCCAGGGTTGACCGAGCCACCATAAAGGCAAGGTACCCGGCGGCCAACAATGTCCTGAGCCACCGCAATAATTTCCGCCTGGCGAGCATCGGCATAGTCCGCCGTGGCCGGAATACCGTGCTCGCCAATGGCCCAAACCGGCTCGTAAGCGAGCAGGATCGGCGCCGTATATTGTTCAGGCGTCAACCGGCCCAGCGCGCCCCGGACTTCGGTAGCCAGCACCTCGGCTGCTCGCCCGCTTTCGCGATCGGCAAGCGTCTCACCGATGCAGATCAGCGGCGTCAACCCGTGGCGCACCGCTGCCTCTACCTTCAGCCCCACCGTTTCATCGGTCTCGCCAAAATGTTCACGCCGCTCGGAATGACCAAGCTCAACCAGATCCATTTCGCAATCGACCAGCATAGGCGGTGAGATCTCACCGGTCCATGCGCCACGATCAGCCCAGTGCATGTTCTGTGCGCCCACCTTCACGGTCGTATCCGCGAGGATCGTCTTAACCTCACGGATCGCGGTGAAAGGCGGAATCACGAAGCGCTGCATGCGCGGGTCGTCGCTGCTCGCTAGCAGACCCCGGGCAAAAGCGCGTGCCTCCGCAAAGGTCTTGTTCATCTTCCAGCTGGTACCGATCCAGAAAGGGGAATGGGTCATATTGATGTCGTCAATCGGATGCGCGAACCTCGCGCCGCTAAGCGCCGTGCCGGGGAGGATCGTTGGATCACACCATCCCCAACGCGGCGCTCAGGTGAAAGCCGCAGGCGCCCATCGGCGCCCTGCGGGTCAGAGCAGTAACATCACTTCGACATGGTAAATGCGGAGGTGTACTTATCCACGTTGGCTTTGGTGATCAGCACGCAATCGAAGAGCTGCTTTTCAGTCTTGGCGCCTGTCTTGCCGGTCTTCAGGAACTGATCGGCCTCCTGCACCGCCTTGACCGAAAACGTCGCAACCGGCTGCAGCACCGTGTACTGCAATTCGCCAGCCTTGACCGCGGCAACTGCCGTGGGCGAACCATCAAAACCGCCCACCTTGATGCTCGACAGTTTGCCCGCCTGCTTCAGTGCGGCAATCCCGCCAAGCGCCATTTCGTCGTTACCGCTGATCACACCAATAATGTCCGGGTGCGCTTGCAACAAGCTCTGCATCGCGTTGAACCCCTTGGTGCGATCCCAGTCGGCCACTTGCGACCCGACCTTCTTCAGATCCGGATACTGGCTAAGCACTGACGTATAACCGTTGGACCGCGTAGCAGCGTTGTTGTCCGACGGCGAGCCGAGCAGTTCAACATAATTGCCCTTCGATCCGACGTCCTTCACCCATTGCTGCGCACCCAGCGCCGCGCCCTGCGCGTTGTTGGAAACGAGCTGCGCCTTGGCCAGTCCTTCCTGGTTGATCTCGGCATTGACGAGGAACACCGGAATGTTGGCGGCAACCGCTTTCTTCACCGCGCCGACAGACCCGCTAGCGTTCGCGGGATCAAGAATGATCGCGACCGATTTGTTCGTGATGGCGGTATCGATCAGCTGGCTCTCTGCGTTGGTGTCACCTTTCGACGCTGCGACGTTCGCGGTGTATCCCAGCCTTTTCGCCTCGGCAGCAGCAACGTTGCCTTCCGTGAGCCAATAAGGATTCGAGGGATCGTTGACGATGATGGTCAGGAGTCCACCCGCCGCATGCGCCTGGCCTGCGAACAAAGGCGCGGCGATGGCGACAGCGGCGAGTGACAGGGTCCTCAGGGTTTTTCTCTTGGTTGTCATGGTAAGTCTCCTTTTTTGATAGCGATGGCGTCGGGATAAAACAAATTCAAATGAGGACAATTAAGACATTCTTCTCAAGGGCCAGTGGCGCGGCTCAAGCCTTGCCACTTTGTGGAGAAGTGGGTTGACCGGCGGTCGGTGCAGGACGCTTGACGCGACGGCGATATTGAATGGCGTTAAGCAGCACCGCGAGCACGATCACCGCGCCGGTGAACACCGTTTGCCAGTAAGACGAGATGCCGATGATCACCAGACCGTCGGACAGGAACCCGATCACGAAGGCACCAAGCAACGTTCCGCGAATGTTGCCCGTGCCGCCCATGAGCGACGCACCGCCGATCACCACAGCGGCAATGGCCGTCAGCTCATAGGTCGTGCCGGCGGTCGGACCCGCAGACGTCAACTGCGAGGAAAGAATCAGCCCGGCGATGGCGGCGCACACGCCCGACATCATGTACACGCTGATCTGCACTCTCTTCACCGGAACGCCGGAGAGTTGCGCTGCGCGCTCGTTGCCGCCGGACGCGTAGAGCCAGCGTCCGAATGCCGTCCGGGTGAGCATGATGCTGCCCAGAATCCCGATGACGGCCAGGATCAGGACGCCGACGGGAACATTGAACAGTCGATCAAAGCCAAGCCCGTTGAATCCCACATTACCCAGATCCGCGTGACCGCCCAGGTTGTTGTAAGTCAGGCCGTTGGTCATCAGCAAAGCCAGTCCGCGCACTACATACATCACGCCAAGCGTGGCAACGAATGCGGGCACCCTGAACCGCGCAATGAGCACGCCGTTGACGAGACCAATGAAGGCGCCAAGCAGGCAGCACAGCACCACCACGACCCAGACCGCCGGATACAGCACGACGCCAAACAGGTTCAGCGTCACCCCCTGCAGGAAGAACCCCGCGACCACACCGGAGAGGCCGAGCGTGGAACCCACCGACAGGTCAATTCCGCCGTTGATGATCACGAGCAGCATGCCAATGGCGAGGATGCCGTAAATGGCCACATGCGAGGCCATCGTCAGGAAGTTTTCGACTGCGAAGTAATACGGCGAGAGCATCGAAAATACGATGATGATCACGATCAGCGCAAAGAACGCGCGTCCTTCGAGCAGCATCTTGCCAAGGTCGAAGCCGTCGCCGAACTTGCTGGCGCGGGTTGACGCGGAAGGTTTAGCGGAGTCGTTCATGTTCAAGTCTCCATGCATTTCTATGATCAGATCACCACGGCTTCGCCGGAGGCGGCCATGATCTGGTCCTTGGTGGCATCGGCGCCGAATTCTGCGGAAATCTTGCCCCGTCGCATGACGACGATGCGATGCGCAATGCTCAAGCATTCACCCACTTCCGACGTGGAGAACACCACGGCCAAACCCTGCGTGGCGCTCTCGCTGAGCAGGCGAAAGACTTCGGCTTTTGCGCCGATGTCGATGCCACGGCTCGGCTCGTCGAGTAGGATGACCTTCGGGCGGGTAGCAAGCATCTTGCCGATCACGACCTTCTGCTGATTGCCACCCGACAACGAACCGATAGGCGCACCCGGCCCCGCCGTCTTAACGTGAACGTTTCGAATCGACTGATCGACGAGCACGCGCTCGCGAGGGAACGAGAGCAGCAACCCCTTGACGAAGGTGCCGATACTCGCAAGCGACAAGTTGGTGCCCACATTCATGGTCGGCACCAGGCCATCGCGCTGACGGTCTTCCGGCACGAGCACAAGGCCGCGGCCAATACGTCCGGCGATGCTCAATGAGGCAATGTCTTCGCCTTCCAGAAGGACCTTTCCTCCGCTCACCGGGGAGCGGCCAGCCACCGCTTCAAGCAGTTCGGTGCGCCCCGCTCCCATCAGTCCGTAGATGCACACGATCTCGCCCGCGCGTACATCAAGCGACAAGTGATCGACCACGGAGATGCCCGAGCCTGCGTCGTCGGCGACGCTGACATCTTCGATCGCCAGCGCTACGTCGCCGAACGCATAGCCTGTCGGCGGCGAACCGAGGTCGAAGTTCTCACCCACCATGTTGCGCACGATCCACGCGAGGTCGATGTCCTTCGCTTCGGCCGTCGCCGTCATCCTGCCGTCGCGCAACACCACGGCGTAGTCGGTGATCTGCAACGCCTCTTCAAGATGATGCGAGATGTAGACAATCGACACCCCGCGACTCGTCAAATCGCGGATCACCTTGAACAGCACCTCGACTTCGGAAGCACTGAGCGCTGAAGTCGGTTCGTCCATGATCAGGATGCGCGATTGAACGGAAAGCGCGCGCGCAATTTCAACGACTTGCTGCTGGCCCAGGCGCAAGTCCTGGACGCGCGTCAGGGGGTCTATCTCTTCCTCGAGATCCGCCATCAGCGCACGTGCCTGCCGCGCTTCTTCGGCGAAGTTGACGCCTGTGACCGAACGCAATTCCCGGCCCATGAAGATGTTGTCGCGCACGCTCAAGTTGGGCGCGAGACTTAACTCCTGATGGATGATCGAAATACCGTGGTCGCGGGCATCGTTTGACGAAGAAAAGGAGACGCGCTGACCATCGAGTTCAATATGCCCCGATGTCGGCCTCTCGACCCCCGCGAGAATCTTCATCAAGGTCGATTTGCCTGCGCCGTTTTCGCCGAACAACGTGGTGACCTTGCCGCGATGGATGTCGAAGTTCACGCCCTTCAGCGCATGCACACCGCCGTATGACTTGACGATATCGCGCGCCGACAGCAGCACTTCGCCGGTCGCGGACTGGTTAGCAGGGATTGGGTTCGGGGTGCTCATTTCACGTCCAGCTTCACCGGCGTCACAAGCCAGCCGTTCGGATTGATCAACTGAAAGACACCCACAACCGAAATGGTCTTGCCCGTCAGCTTGGCCGTATCAACCTTCGACAAAACTGCTTTCTTCATCGCCGTGTTGATCGCATATCCGGCGTTCTGATAGTCGATCTGGTTAGTGAATTGCTCGAAGCCGATGGTGCCGGTTGCATCGCGCAGATCGGTGCCGTTGATTGCCGGGCCGGTCTGAACGCGGATGACTACCGAGTCGGGCACGTTCGGTACCTTCACGGTATAAATTCCGGCATCCTCACTACCGGCAACACCGTCGAACTTGACCGATATCTCAGGGCCGATGCCACCGCCTGCCACGCCGTACTGCTTGCCGGCGGCGTCCTGGTCCTTGGCGATGGCTGCGGCCAATGTGTCGGCGCTGACTGCCTTGCTCTCGATCGCCGCCTGCGTCTTTGGAAATTGTGCTTCGCCGTAAGCGGCCGGATCGAAGGTCTTGACCTGCGTATCGCCTGCGGACCCGATCTTCACGGCCTTGGTGCTCAAGGCCATCGCGACGATCAAAATCACTGCCAGCACCGCGGCAATTGCCACACGAACGCCGCGTTTGGAGCGACGATTCATTGACGGGGTCATTGAGCTCATGGGAACACCTCCTCTACTTCTGAACTACGGAAAAGCAAAACGCATGCGCTGAATCCTGCTTCGTCTGTCATGTCATGCCGTGCCACGTTGCCCCCAGTCTTCAGTCATCACGTTGAGTACCATCGCGGCAGATGCTGCCCCCGGATCGATATGTCCAATGCTGCGCTCGCCCAGACGCGCCGCCCGCCCTTTGGTCGCCACCATCGCCTTGGTGGACTCGGCGCCAGTTGTCGCGGCGTCGCGTATTTGCGCCATGATCTCGGGCACCGGCAGCCCACTTGCCATGCCTCGTTCTGCCGCCGCGGCAGCAGGCGCCCAGACATCCATCATGGTCTTCTCACCCGGCTCCGCCTTGCCACGCGACTGGATGCCTTCGGCCATCGCCACGATCAGTGCCGGTGCTTCTGTCAGCGGCATCTCCTTGCGCGCTCCTGCTGCCTTCGCTGCACGCATGAACGCGGTGGCGTAAAGCGGCCCCGACGAGGCGCCGACCGCATTCAGAAACCCCTTCGCTGCCGAATTGAATTGATCGGCGAATGAAGCGTCCGCAGCCAGTGCATCAATAGCCGTCGATGCCGCGACAAATCCGTCCGCCATCGCAATGCCGTGGTCGGCATCGCCGATCACACCATCGAGCCGGCACAGCTCATCTCGCGCCGCGCCGATGGTCTCGGCGAGTTGGCGGAACAACCGCGCGATGTCACCAGTCGTCAGCATCGTCCGGTCCCCTGCTGAAACATCGCGCACTCGCAAGGGTGATCCAGCAAGCGCTGCAGTTCTTCGTCGAGATGCATGAGCGTGATCGAAGCGCCGGCCATTTCCAGCGACGTGCACAGCGGGCCAACAAGGGTGCGATGCACGATCAACCCCGCGTCGGACAATCGCTGCGCGACGCGGCGGTTCATGATGTACAGCTCCATCAATGGCGTAGCGCCCAGCGAGTTCACGAGCACCGCCACGCGGTCTCCTTTCGCTGCGCCCATCTCGCCGAGGATGGCATCCATGATCTCGTCAACCACGGCGTCGGCGGGACGGAGCGCCTCGCGACGCATGCCCGGCTCGCCGTGGATTCCCATGCCGATTTCCATCTCGCCCACTGCGATCTCGAAGTTGGCGCGCCGCGTCTGCGGCAACGAACACGGCGCCAGCGCCACGCCCAAAGTGAAGGTCCGGGCGTTGGCGTGACGCGCCACTCGCTCTACATCGTCCAGTGACATCATCAGATCAGCAGCTGCGCCGGCTGCTTTGAAAATGAACACATTGCCCGCCACGCCACGTCGCTTGTCGCGCTGATCGCGCGGCGCGGAGGCGATGTCGTCGGTGGTCAGAACCGTGCGCGCTTCGACACCCTCCAGTTCCAGCAACTCAGTGGCCATGTCGAAATTCATCACATCGCCGGCATAGTTGCCGTACATGAACAGCACGCCCGCGCCTCCATGCGTCGCGAGCGCTGCATCGACAGCCGGTTGCGGTGGCGGCGATGCGAACACATTGCCGATCGCCGCGGCGTCGGCCAGTCCCTTACCGACAAAGCCCAGGAACGTCGGCTCGTGGCCCGATCCGCCGCCGATCACCAGCGCGACTTTTCCTCCGCGTGGCCCGTGGCGCGCCAGGATTGCACGCGGCGCACCGTCGAGGCGTCGCAGCACGTTGCTGTGCGCGGCCATCACGCCATCCAGCATCTCGTCGACGGCGGCATTACCGTCGTTGATCAGTTTCTGCGTCATCGCTTCGTGCATGGCAGTCTGCCCCTTCAGATGTTCAAGTCGGAAACGCCGGTATCGAAATGCGGAGCCCAGAACGCCACTGATTCGGCGATCTGCTCGACTACCTGCCGATCCTTCGGTTCGCGTTCCTTGAACGACAACTCCAGACATATTTCGTTATCCTTTCCACCGCCCTCTTGAATGGCGGCGATCAGCGGCGCTGGCTGAATGCGGCCGCGTGCGTTGAACTCGGCCGTGAAAGGATGGTGACCGCCTTTGTCCATCAGCGACTGCTTGATATGGATGATCGGCGAGACACGCGGCACCGCACGCGCCCAGGCGTACGGATCGAAGTCGTCGGGGTTCGTGCTGGTAACGTCACCGTGATCGATGTCCGCCATCATCCACATGGGCACCGCCATATCCGCAGCGCTCAGGCGTTCTTGCAGCGCCAGACACGCACTGATCGTCTCGCCGAATTCGCGCCCGACCGACATCGGCTCCCAGAACACGTACTTCAACCCCGCATTCTTCGCGTGTTCAGCGACCTCGGCCCAGCAGTCGATGGCTGTCTGGATCAGCGCCTCGCGACGGCTGGCATCGTCGAAGTCGCGGTACGTGAAGATGGCGAACTGGGTGCCGATTGAATCGCCGCCAAGATCGGCCGTGATGTCAGCGAACGTCTTGAACCAGTCGACGTAATAGCGCCGTACATCGGCATCAGGATGGCCGAAGTGATTGAGCCGTCCGTAGGGGCCAGTCATGCCCGATGTAATCCTCACTCCGGTTCGCGCCATCGCCGCGCGCATCTGGCGCGTCAGGCGTCGCGTGGTGGCTGCCGGCCACGACGGGTTGATGAACTCGTGCGTGAGCTGCACGTCGCGGATCTTCATCTTGTGCGCGATAGCGTCGATAAGATCATCCGGCTCCGCGAAGCGATTCACTAGCGGATTGGTGTTGAGTGCGAGAGTGAAAGCCATGTTCGTCTCGGGTTGTCTCGTGTTGTATGCGAACGATCGCAGCTATATTCAGGCGGTTTTTCTATCGAGGCCTTCGAACCACGCGCCGAACGCGGCCGTTTGCTCGGTGCTCATGTGCAGTCCGTGCTTCGTGCGCCGCGTCAGGATGTCCGGCGCGGTCTCCGCCCACTCATGCGTCATGAGATAGCGCACCTCGGCCTCATAAAAAACCGGTCCGAATTGCCGGCCGAGATCGCCAAGTGACTTGGCCGAACCGATCACCTGCGCCGTGCGAGCACCGTAAGTCCGCGCATAGTGAAGTAGCAGATCTTCCGGCAGCCAGCCATACTCCCGCCGCAAACGCGCGATGAATCGCGGTACGTCCGCGCCTTCGATTTCGCCTCCGGGCAACGTTGCAGTCGACGTCCAGTCTTTCCCCATGTCGGGAAAGGTCGGCCGCAGGCGTTGCATCGCATGCTCCGACAGTTTGCGGAAGGTCGTGATCTTGCCGCCGAAGACATTGAGCAGAGGGGCGCCGCCGGTGGTGTCGAGATCGAATACATAGTCGCGCGTCACTGCCGACGGATTGCCTGCGCCATCGTCGTAAAGCGGGCGCACACCCGAGAACGTCTGTACCACATCCTGGCGCCGCAGCGGCTGCTTGAAATATCGGTTGACCGCGGCCAGCAGATACTCGATTTCCGATTCGTCGATCGACACGTTTTCTGGCGCACCGTCCCAGGGGATATCGGTGGTGCCAATGAGCGCCTTATCCCCTTCGTAGGAATTGATGAAAATCACCCGCTTGTCGTGGTTCTGCACCAGGTAGGAATGCGGGCCGTCCCAGAACTTGGGCGTGACAATATGGCTGCCCTTGACCAGTCGCACCTTGCGGGTCGAATGGCCGCCGGCCACGCGCTCGATGACATCGGCCACCCACGGACCAGCGGCATTGACCAGCGCCCGCGCGGTGACAACGCGAGTTGTACCGTTGCGCGTGTTACGTAACTCGATGCGCCACACATCGCCTTCACGCCGCGCCGACGTACAGACTGTGCGCGTGAGCACCTGCGTGCCACGCTGCGCCGCGTCTACTGCGTTAAGAACGACGAGGCGGGCATCATCGACCCAGCAGTCGGAATATTCGAAACCCCTGTGATACTGATCCTTGATCGGCGCACCTTCAGGACTGCGCAGCAGATCGAGGGTACGCGTACCCGGCAGCTTCTTGCGGCCGCCAAGGTGATCGTACAAAAACAGCCCCAGCCTGACCAGCCACGCCGGGCGATCGTCCGGGCTGTGCGGAAGCACGAAACGCAGCGGCCAGATAATGTGCGGCGCCGCGTTGAGCAGCACTTCGCGCTCGATCAACGCCTCACGCACGAGCCGGAATTCGTAGTACTCGAGATAACGCAAGCCGCCATGCACCAGCTTGCCCGAGCGCGACGACGTGCCTTGCGCCAGATCGTCTTTCTCGCACAGGATCACGGACAGCCCGCGGCCCGAGGCATCGCGCGCTATGCCCGCACCGTTGATGCCGCCGCCAATGACGAACAGGTCGACCATCTGGCTGTCGCTCATCTCACCGCCCCCCGTTCGACTTCGTTTATGGTTGCGCCAAGGGCGACGGGATGACTCCTGGCCCTCGCCTGTTGTGCCATTGCGTCCCACACGGGTTCCAGTGCGCGCCGCGCCTGCTGATACACGGGGAACGCCTTCGCGTAGGTCTGCATATGATCGGGATCAGGCGTCTCGACCGGTCCCAATAGCGGCGTGACCCACTCGCCAATGCACGCCTGCATGTCGGGATAAACACCGAGCGCGACCGCCGCCATCATGGCCGCGCCAGCCGCGCCCGCCTCTTCGCGCGTGGACGTTCGCACGGGGGCGCCAACGACTGCACCGAGCACCGCACGCAACATCCGCGACCGGGTCGCACCGCCGGTTAGCCGCAGCTCTGCGGGCATCGCGCCGCCCATTGCTGCATAACAGTCGCGCGCGGCCATTCCAAGCCCCTCGACCACCGCAAGCAACATATCGGGGAAACGGCTTTCGCTCGTGAGTCCCGTGAAATTGGCACGCGCGTTGGCATTGACGAATGGGCCGCGCTCGCCTGCATCGGAGATATAAGGGTGGTAAAGGTGCGTGCCCGGCCGGCCGGATTGCAGCCATCCATCGATACGTTTCACCCGGTCGGCTTGCGAGAGCGGCGTACCGAATTCCGCGAGCAGGTCACACGCCAGATTCAAGAGCCAGTCGATGTTCAGCGTCGCCGCCATGTTCGACTGCACCTGCGCCGACATGCCGGGCATTGGCAACGCGATGACGTACCCCGTGCCCTCGGCGTTCAAATAAACATCGGTGTTCTGCACTGCACGCATGTGCATGCCCGTCGATCCGATGATCGAACAGGTAGCGCCCACCGCGCCCTCTGTATGGATGCCGGCGCCCAACGCCGTCAGCACGATATCGACGAACCCCAGGCACACAGGCGTTCCTGCCAGCAAGCCCGTTGCGGCCGCGGCTTCAGGCGACAGCGCGTGAGTGACCTCGGTGCCATCGACGATCTCGGGCAACAAACCTCGCCGCGCCGACAGCCCGAGGGCTTCGATTACGGCGTCGTCATAGCGGCGAGTGCGGAAGTTGCCATAGGTGAAGGTCGCCTCCGACGGGTCCGTTGCGCGCACTCCGGTGAGCTTGAGATACAGCCAGTCCTTGCAATGCAACGCGACTTCCGAGCGGTCGAGCACCTCGGGCGTCGTGGCATCCATATGAGCGATCTGCGCGCCCTGGCTGCAGGCCGCCAGCCCGGTACCCGTGGCCTCGAAGCGAGCCCGGCTGGCTGGGTTGGTTTGCAGCCGCCGCACGGTATCTGCAGCGCGTGCGTCCAGCCAGAGCCAGGCGTCGCTCGCGGGCTTGTTGCCCGCGCCGACCAGCCACGTGCCATCGCCCTGCCCCGTCACGGCCACTGCAGCCGTGCGCCGCGCCAGGCTATCGACCTTGGCGCCGAGATCGCGCAGCGTCTGCGCGCAGTCGGCCCAGGTTTGGTCCAGTGATTGAAAGGCCGCGCCATCGGCGCTCGTGGTGTATCGGTTAGGAACCGATGCAACCGCGATCTGCCGCCCTGCCAGATCGAAGGCGACCGCCTTGATGACCGAGGTGCCGGCGTCGATACCGATCAGGAGATCGCGTCCGGCGCCCGCGCTGGATGATGGAACTGTCACGCTGCCGCCTCCGCGTCGATTGTTCCGCGATTCAACGCCAGCGCCGTGGCTTCATCGGTAATCAAGCCGCTGAGGAGGCCGCTATTCAGAACGGCGCGGATCGCCTGTACCTTTTCAGCGCCGCCCGCGATAGCGACGATTCGCCGCCCAGTCAGATCAGCGAGATTAGGGGCTACCGTGCGCGCTGCCAGCGAGGTTTCAACGGACTTGCCCGCGTGATCGAAGAAGTGACCTAGCACCTCGCCCTGGCCGCCCATGTCGCTCACTTCGCGGATTTCTTCGGGCTCGATCATCTGCGATGCAACGAGTTGTGCGTCGGGCTGTGCGGTGCCAATACCGACGATCATCAGGTCCGCATGCGCCGCGAGATCGAACACTTCGCGCACGCCGCGTTGCGACAGCAATACTTCGCGGTCTTCGGCGGTATTGGCGAAAAACGGCAGCGGCAACACGTAAGAAACGGCGCCGGTTTTCTCAGCCAGACGATGGATCACGTCGTAAGGATTCGCTGTGTAGTTACGCGTGACGCCGCCCAGCAGCGACACGAAACGCACCTTGCCGGCCTCCATGCGCGGCATGTCGGCGACTACGGCTGCCAGCGTACGGCCATGCCCCATGCCGATCACGCCGCCTTGGCGCGCCGCAATCTCGCGCTGCAGAAAGTGCGCGCCGGCCACACCCAAGGCACGCAACGGCAGGCCAACCTCGTGCAGATCCGGAACCACCTCGCAATAAGCCAGCCCGTAGCGGTCGGCAAGCTCGGCTTCCAGCACGACGCATTCGGCGACGTCGCCATCGATCGTGACCTTCACCGCGCCGCTCTGGTTGGCGCGCGTGATGAGCCGATGCGCCTTGACGTTGCTGACCCCAAGACGGAGCGCGACATCGGCCTGCGTCTGTCCGGCGGCGTAATGCAACCACGCCGCCCTGATCGCAAGGCTGTCTTCGGCATCACGCCTGTCGGCGGATTTCGTCATGTCTTCTCCGTGCCGGACGAAAATGATTTTTTTTTCGTCTGCTGTAATTTATTTCATCTGTGCCAAGGATAGCAAGCAAATCTGCAGTTAGCATCCGCGCAAACCCTTACTCGCCGGTCGCGGCGCTCAGCACACGAATTCAGTTGCGTGGGATGATTTGCGCTCGACATGGCGGATAGGCGAGCGATGAACATCGACCCTTTGAGCGACAGCAAGATAATCGAGTCGTGGAAGCAGAATGCTTCGCCCTGGACGCATGCGGTGCGTGGCGGTGAAATCGAGAGCCGGAGATTAGTAACCGATCGTGCAATCCTGGATGCGGTTCTCGCGTGCAGGCCGCGGAACGTCATAGACCTGGGATGCGGCGAGGGCTGGCTTGCCCTTGCGCTCCAGCAGAATGGGATCGAGGTGACGGCGGTGGATGCGGTGCCGGCATTATCCCTTGCCGCGAAGGAAGCGGGTGTTCTCGACAGCCGCGTGATGTCTTACGAACAGATTGCAGAAGGGCTGCTGAAACAGAACGCCGATATGGTCGTCTGCAATTTTTCATTGCTCGGCGAGGAGTCGGTAGACCGCCTGTTGCGAGCCATTCCAAGCTTGCTCAAGCCGAACGGCACCCTGATCGTGCAAACCTTGCATCCGATAATTGCGTGCGGCGACCTGCCTTACGTCGATGGCTGGCGGGCAGGTTCATGGGCAGGATTTGGTCCCGATTTCATCGATGCCCCGCCCTGGTACTTCAGGACATTGGGCACCTGGCTTGAACTCATAAGGACCAGCGGATTGACGCTGCACGCGATGCAAGAGCCGTTAGATCCACGAACCGGCAGGCCGGCATCCGTCGTTTTTCACGCGCATCGGAGTACATGACAGATTCAGCCACGAGCTACACGGACTGCAACGCCAATACGATCATCGTCACGAGAGACACGACGAAGATCGAAGCGCCGATCGTCTTACGGCGAGTGAGTTCGGTCCACAGCAGCACGCCGGTGATCGACAGCAAAATGAGACTGCCCGCGATCGAATCCGCAAACAGGATCCAGCCAACGCCCGCGCCTTCCGACCGATGCATGCCTTCAAGCGTGTTGATCAAGCCCTGATCGCGGCGTTCGACGTTGACCAGGTTGCCGCCTTTCCACATATCGGCCGTCACCAGATAATGCGGCGCGATGAAGCGGATCACCCAGTGCTCAGGCTGGATCACCGACTGGTCGCCCCACGTGACGGGTTTAGCTTTTTCACGCGTGACGCGCTCGGCGGGCCGGTCGAGTTTCAATTCGGACTGCAGATATTGTGCAAGCTCATTCGGTGTTTTTGGCGGCGGCGACGGCATGGCGACCTGGATCGTCGATACGCTAGGGCCGCCGACCTTGATCTTCATCGTCGCGCGATGATTCTGGAGAATCCCTGTCACGCCGAAGAGCAGGCCGAGTGCCGCGCCCCACAATCCAATCCAGCCGTGGACCTTTCGAAGCCACTTGAGGAAGGTGCTGCGGCGAGAGCGCGATTTCTGCGCGCTGTCCTGGGATGCCGCGGTCGGCTCGACGTTATTTTTTAGTGTGCTTGCCTGCATGGTGTCGTGTGGGTCTGCTTAAGCGCGAAGCGCTAGAAGTCGAATGTGGAACTGAGCTCGAGCGTGCGCCCAAGGCCAACACCGATCTGGTTCGATCCGACTGCGCTCCAGTAACGCTTGTTGGTCGCGTTTTCGAGGTTCGCCTGGATCGTTGCCCGCTTGCCGAAGATGCGCGTGGTGTAGCGCAGGCCGGCGGTCAACAACGTGTAGCCGCCTATGGACGCCTGGTCGAGATCGTTCACGGCGCGAGGCCCGATGTAGTACATGCCCGCGTTGACCGAGAGCCCGGCGACGGCTGGGATGCGATAGTCGGCGAACACGCTCGCTGTGACGTGGGCAGCGTTTTCCGGTGTCTTGCCGATCAGTGTTGGATCGGGCGAGTCGACCTGGGTCGCGTCGAGATACACCGCGGAAGCGATGACCGACAGATCGCGCGTCACGTCTCCTTGCAGCGAAAATTCGACGCCTCGATACCTTGCATTGCCGTTCATCACGAAAACATTGTCGGCATTCGTGCCGGCCGCCGGCTGACGCAGGTTGAACAACGCGACCGACGCAAGCATGTTGTTCGTGACCCGCGTCCGGATGCCGATTTCTTCCTGCTTGCTGACGCCGGCAGGCAGGATCTGGTTGGCGTTTTCGGCGGTGGCAGGGGCGCTGCCTTCTGACTCCAGCGCCTCCACGTAGCTCGCGTAGACGCTGGTGTTCGGCGTCACTCTGTAGCTCAGACTAGCGGAAGGCGTCGTCCTGCTGATATCGGAGTAAGGGGTTCCCGCCTGCGATGTGACGTATTCGGATTGCCGCACTCCCGGGATAAATTGCAGCCGTGAGGTCAGGTCGATCCGGTCGTACACATACGCGCCGCCGTTGCGAATATGCTGCGCGAAGAACTGCTTGGGCGTGCCGCTTGGCGTCAGCGCGGTGATCTCGACAGGGTTGTAAAGATTTTGCGGCGCAGTGAACGTGTAGGACGTGAAATTCGGCTGATACATCCAGTCTTGCGAGACGCCCAGCGTCAGGTCATGACTGATCGAGCCGGTCTTGAACACGCCATTCGTTTCAAGGCGGACCGTCTCGTTCTGGTACCGCTGGCCATTTTGCTGAGTGGCCTGCACGGTGCCGGCACCTGTTGTCACGTTGTATTTCTGGAAGACCCAGTTCCAGCGATCGCGCCGCGTGATGGACTCGCCCGCAGCAAGATTCACGCTCCAGTTATCCGACAGCGCGTAGTTGGCACGGAACAGGTTCGTGTCAGCACTTGAACGCGTCGGATAGCCTGCGCCCGACAACAGCTTGTTCGGATTCGGTACACCCGGCAACGAAATGACGCCCTGTTTGTTCGGCGCGAGCGGCACGATACCCGCTTGCTCGACAATGCTGGTCTCGATGTGTTCAAGATCGTACTGGAGCGTCAGGCGGCTGTTCACACGCCAGTCGAGCGCTGCGCTGATGAACTTGCGGTATCCATGATCGCCCTCGATCGGAGCCTCGACATGTTCATCCATCGCATTGATACGCACCCCGAACTGATCGTCCGTACCGAACCGGCGGGCGATGTCGACATGCATGCCGAACGACCCTCGCGAGTCACCGAGCAGCGAGACGCTTGTTACCGACTCGGTGCCCGCGCGCTTGGTCACCATGTTTACGATGCCGGCTGGTGCGGCAAAACCGTAATAGAGCGCGGACGCCGCTTTCAAGACTTCGACGCGCTCCTTGTCCTCCATCGGCATCCAGATGTTGTTATCGATCGGCAGGATCCCATTGAAGTAAAAGCTGGCGCGGTTATCGAGCGGGATGCCGCGAATTGACAGGTTGTCGTAAGCAAGACCACTGAGTTGCTGGCGCGTCACCCCCGCCACGTTGCGCAGCGCGTCGTAGAGACCGGTGTCGCCCTGGGCATCCATCACGCTTCGCGTCACCACGTTCACGGTAGCGGGCACGTCGAGCACATCCATTCCACGATACGGGCCGGTTTCGACAGATGCCGGCGTAAAGCCGTGCGCCCGCTGGCTGGTGACCGCTACCGGCGGTAGTTGCTGGGCGTTGGACTCATCCGTTGTGGGAGTTGCTGTGCTGCCGGTTGTATCGGCCATTGCCGGCCGTACTGCGATGCCCATCAAGCCCGCTGCCAGCAACGCGCTGACGACCGGACCTCTTCTGGCGAGCTGCAACCGCCTGCCCGCCCCTTTTCCCCGACGCATGTAATAAACCCTTGAATGAGCATACGAGCGCGATCCCGGATGCCGGCGTCAAGCCGGTTCGAGGTATGCGCATCTTCCATTCGTTTAACAAATAGGAATGATTCGTGTTTATATTATTATTTATGTAAAAAATCAAGTGACACTTTTACGTCGGGAGACTGGGGAGGCGCTTGGATGACGGTCGGGGTCACGTGCCTGTCTCGTATGCGTTCTAAGCGTTATCGATAGGAATGCTGATCATATGGCTGGTACCTGACGCATTGAAATAGCCAGTTCATGCTCGCGCCCGCTTCGGCCGTTCGACATTGCGATCCGGATCACCGACAATCGCATATCTCACTCAACAACTTGAATGAAAGCTAAAAGAAATCTTTCTGCGCGCTGATTGGTGGCAATGCCGACATACCCAATGCTTTCCAATAACCTGAGTCCCCGCTTTCCTACCGCCAATCCATGCTTTCAACTTCGAGTGCCGCGCTGATGACGTTAGGTTGCGTTATCGTGCTGATCATGCCGGGCCCAACAAACACGTTGCTTGCTACCACCGGTCTGAGGTGGGGTGTAAGGCGCTCGGTTCATCTGACTGGCGCTGAATTCGCTGGCTATTTCGTATCTATTTCAGGCTGGGGATATTTCCTTTCTCATGCAGCGACTTCGCTAGCCTGGCCGCCCACGCTCTTGCGCGTGGGCGGCGTTGCATTAAATGGCGCGGGCATCGCCTATACGGCGGGCTTTTTCGAGCGGCGGACACGCATACGCCACGATCTCAATCAACATCTCTTCCCGCGCCAATCCAGCGACAACAATCGACGCCCGGTTTGGAAACGGCGCTGAGAAATGCCCCCGGTACACCGCGTTGACAGCCGGCAACCACGTGCGATCCGTCACATAAATCAGGATCTGCGCGACATCGCGATGCGACGCTCCGGCCGCGCTCAGTGTCTGCCGCAAATTCTCAAACACCTGACGCGCCTGCTCGTCAATACCACCCGTTACAACGGCGCCATCTGGACCTATCGGTATCTGCGCTGTATAAAGCGTGCCGTTGCCGAGCACAGCCCATTCGAAGAGCTGCGTTGGACTTGCCGGCAGCCCGGTCTCGATTGCACGCACGTCGCTTGCAACAGTGGAATGCATATCGGTGGTATCAGAATCCATCGTCCGCGCCTCCCGCGCCGTGTGCTCGTGACGCCAGAGATTCCGGGACGAGCACCTTGCTCTTCCACGCGATCAGCCGGTCGATATGCGCAGCATCGACTTCAATCCCACGCCAAAGCGCCTCGCGATAACGCGCATCGAATTCCACTGCGTCGACGGCTCCGGCGACGTCTTGCTCTGGAACAGTAATCCCTTTGAATGTGGCCCCGTCCACTCCACACCACACCGTGACTTCCGACGACGTTTCGCTCGCACTTGCATTGAAACCCAGGTAGCGCGGATAGTTGTCGTGCCCGGACGTCGTGGCGAAATGCCGGCCCGCGTTGTCGCGCCACGATAGATCGAAGCGACGCCCGCGGGAGGACATCACCTTCAGGCCATACAGTGCCAGCCGTGGAGACAGCGCGTTGGATATTCTCACCGTACCCGTGCGCGCCTGCGTCGCCCTCGCCCATGCCAGTTCGAACGCAAGCAGGCAACCCGCTAGCCCGTTGCAAGAGGCCGTGTGTTCCGCGCTTGCGCCCTGCCTGGCCGAAAGCGCCGGTTCGACAACATATTCCTCCTGACGCGCGACACCCAGAAGTCTGTCAATCGCCTCCATGCCATCCAACCCAATCGCATGCAACCACACAGCCGCGTCCGCCGCGTCCTCATAATCGCCTTGCTCCCAGCCGCTGCCTTCCAGCGCGCTGCGGCATAGCGAATTCAATTCGTTGATTGCCATCTTCATGTCATGCACCTCCCCGTTCGTTGCCGCCCGGCACGCAGGGAAACGCCCAGTCATCGACCATGTCCGGCGACAGATCGTCGAGCGTCGGTGCTCCCTGATATAGCGTGACCCGAACCCACAGGTTCGACTTCGGATCGAACTTGCTTGCACCGAACATCGAGAGCTTGGCGCGCATCAGGTCGATGGGCAGCATGTCCTGCGCGAGCAGGTTGTGACGGATTTCGCCGTAAGCACGCGACGCGAGCGTCTGGATTCGCCGCACAATGGCACGATATTCAGGGCACTCGGCGACAAACTCCGAGACAGTGCGAGCGTTGTCGTCCTGTGCCTTCAGCTTCGTGTGCAGCCGCCAGACCTGACGCGCAATGTCCAGCGGCTGTTCCAGCTCAGCGCCCGCTTCGTGCGCACGCACGCCGAGTCTGGGCTCCTCCTTCTCGGCTGACCGGTACCAGAAGAAGTGGTCATCGTCACGTTGCCCGGCGGGCTGCTTCATCACCCATCCGTAGTCGCGTTCGACGAGCCGGAGCAACTCGCCCACCGACATGTCAGGATCAAGTGTCAACACGTCATCGACTGGCGTCGCGGTTTCGATGGAATCCACCAGACCCGGATAAAGCTCGATCAACACCGTCACGAGAATTTCCTGCGTTGCACAGGAGAGTTGCTCATCGGCCCACGCAAGCAACTTGCTCCAGCGAAACATGCTCTTCTGTTCGTAGGTGATCTCCAGTTCACGCGCGAGCTGCGGCAGCTCGCCGATAATGAGCGCATTGCGTGCTGCTTCCGGCGGATGGTCTGTATGAACCTGCGCCACGTGACGCCTCGCTCGCGCGATCAGTGCCATGGCGCGCTCGAATGCGTCACGCTCGACCACTTCAACCGCAAGCACGCGCGCCAGCGCCGTTTCGCGTGCCCGTATCCACTGATCGACCTGTACCGGATGGCGCACAAGGAACGGCGCCATGCCAAGACCGGTTGCATTACCCACCCCGAGATAGCGGCGAAAGCTGTGCGCGAGCTTGACCGCTGTACGCGGATTCCGGCGTGACGCAACGTGTTCGACCAGCCGCACGCTGAAATCGCGCAGCACGAATACGGCACACATCTGTGCCGAAAAGCCCCGGTTGAATGCGTGACTATCGACAAGCCTCGGATAATCCGCAATGCCGAACTTTCCGTTGCCGTACACCGCTGTCGTACGGATCAGATAACCGACCCGTTCAAATGCGGCAGGGTCCGGTTGCCTGCCCGCGGCAAGGCAGTCCGCAACGTAGCCGAAGTTGCGCACGCTCTTGTTCGCGCGGCACAGGACCAGGTCATTCGCACGCAGCCGTCCCGCTTCCTGCAACGGCACGTTGCCACGCAAATACTCAATATCGGCAGCACTTGGAACACCGCAAATCAACGCCGAAGTGATGTCCCACTTTTGCGCAATGACGCGGTCGGTACGCTCCGCGTCATCGAGGTATTGCGAGAAAATCACCTGGCTGTAGCGCTCGCCATACGCTTCGATGGTGTAGATGCAAACCCCGAATCCGTTGTCATCGAGATCCATGTTCGTGACACGGATACGCCAGTTGTCGTGCGCCATGCGCCGCACCAGTGAGCGCACGAAGCTCAGGCGCGTGCCGTGCATCGCGCCAAGACGTTCAGGACGATTCGTGATGTCCGGACTGCGTAACGGCGCGCAAGGAAAGGCCACTGCGCGCGCCGGCTCACCGGCTTCCTGCGCCCGCTGTTGTTCTTCATCCATGATCTCGTCGATTGTCATCAGTGCACCCCTTGCTCTGCGGCCATCGTGCGCGCTATGCGAACAGCGTCCCACAGCGAGGGCAGGATGATGATAGACACAGGCACCGCCGTAATGACAATGAACGACTGCAGTGCACTCACGCCGCCCGCGCCCATCGTGATCAGCACCGCGCCCACCAGACCCATGCCCACGGCCCAGAAAATCTTCAGCCAGTTTCCAGGCTCCCCACGATCCCCGGTCACCGCCATGGCGATGGTATAGGCCATGGAACCGCCGTTGGTCACCACCGAGAAGAAGCTGAGGAACAGGAACAGGGCGGAAATCAGGTTGCGTAGCGGCATGGCTTGAGCCACGCCCAGCAACAGCGCTTCAGGTTGCGTGCCGTGGCCGATCACCGCGCCCGGCGACTTCAGTTCAATGCCAATTCCCGTTCCGCCGACCAGCGTGAACCACAGCATGGTGATGATTGGTGCTGCGATTGACAGCAACACCACTACCTCCCGGATCGTACGGCCTCGCGAAACCTTCGCAACGTAGATCGCCATGATTGGCGCATAGCCGATGAACCAGCCCCAGTAGAAGAGCGTCCATGAATTGAGCCACTTGCCGTCGCCGCGATACATCGCTGTCTGCGCGAAATCGACGATATGCATAGCAAATGCCTTGAAGAAAACCGTGGTGAGAAACGCCGTCGGCCCGAACAGGTAGAGGAATGCAGCCAGCCCGAGCATCAGCCACACATGGATCTTGCAAACAAAGCGCAAGCCTTCGAGACCGGCGATACACGCCGCCGTAAAGATGGCGGTGACCGCCAGGATAACGAGCGCCTGCGTGGTGATAGTATCGGGCACGTTCCAGACGGAATGCAGCACATACGCGATCTGCAAACCGAGAAAACCGATCGGTCCAATCGTGCCGGCGGCAACCGCGATGATCGACGTTGCATCGGCAATGGCCGCGATCGGTCCTTTGAGCGCACGTTCGCCAAACAGCGGATACAACAAGGTGCGCGGCGCAAGCGGCAAGCCCTTGTCGTAATGCAAATGCATCAACACAATGCTCAGCAGGCTACCCAGTACCGCCCATGCGAGAAAGCCCCAGTGCAGGAACGATTGCGAGAGCGCCGCAACGCCTGCCGCATACGTCTTGCCCTCTACTCCATAGAAAGGCGGCGGATTGACGAAATGCATCAAAGGCTCGGCCGCCGCCCAGAACGCGCCGCCGCCGGCCAGCAACGCACACATGATGATGACCACCCAGTTGAAGGTCGAGTTGGATGGAACTTGTCCGATGCCGCCCAGTTTCACACGTCCGAGCTTGGAGAACGCAATGCCGAGGCTGACCGAAAAGGTGGCGAGCATCAGCACTTGCCAGTAGAGTCCGAAGCCTCTTGTGGCCCATCCGAATGCGGTGTCGACAACTGATGATAGCCAGCCCAGATTGACCAGCGCCGCGATCAGGAACAGCAGGAAAAATCCACCGCTGATCCAGAAAATGGGCCAGTCGATGCCCCCTTTGCGATGCTCCGATGCTGGGCGATTGGCTGCGATGCTCGGCGTAGTTGGAATTTCCATGTCTCCTCCGGGAGGATAAGTTGTTGAGGCGCCAGGTCCAATTCGTCGTTGGTTCAAGGTGGCGTCGAGTGATTTTTTTCAGGGCTACGTAGCGAGATGGTTAACTCACGACGGACTCACCCGCCGCTGCCGGCGCGTGCCGGTCACGGCTGTTCTCTGCATCGCGCAAAATTCTTATCCAGTTGCCGCCCATGATCTTGGCAACGTCGGCTTCGGAAAAACCTGCCTTGTCCAGCGCGGAGGTCAAGTTCGGAAAGTCTGCACTGGATCGGAACCAGTTCACGGGTTCAGGCCATGCCGCATTGTTCGCGCTTCCTTCGCCGAAATCCGTCTCCTTGCTCCAGCGGCCGTTGCGCATCCACTCAAGCACGCTGTACGGTTGCCCTTGGCACAGGTCGCTGCCAATGCCAACGTGATCAACGCCGAGCAGATCGACCGTGCGCGCCACCATGTCGGTAAATTCTCCGGGCGTGCAGCGGCTGCCGTTTCTCAAATGGAACGGATAGAGACTGAAACCAACCAGACCGCCGCGTGCCGCCAACGCACGCAATACACCGTCCGATTTGTTGCGTTTGGCTTCGTGAAAAAAGCTCGGATTGGCGTGGCTGATCACGATCGGCTGGTTCGAGATGTCGATAGCCTCCAATGTCGAGCGCTCGGCGCTATGCGACATGTCCACGACCATTCCGACCCGGTTCATTTCCTTGATCACCACCCGGCCAAACCGCGTGATTCCACTGTCAGACAATTCATAGCAACCGGTCGCAAGCGGACTCTGGTTGTTGTACGTCAGTTGCATGGTGCGCACGCCGAGATCGCGGAAGACCTCGACGAGGCCAATGTCGTCTTCAATCGGCGAACAGTTTTGTAGTCCGTACAGAATCGCAATCTTGCCGATACTTTTTGCGCGCAACACGTCGTCCATCGTGCGAGCCGGCATGACAAGATCGCCGTGCTGTTCGTAAAGCGCGTTCCACCCGGCAATGCGCGACAGTGTTTCGCGCGCGTTCTCCCAGTAGACGATGGTCGCGTTGACAGCACTAACGCCGCCGGCGCGCATCTCTTCGAAGATCTGCCGGTTCCAGTTCGAGTACTGCGTGCCGTCGACGACAAGCAAGGAGCTATGCAAGGTCATGAAGTGTCTCCAGCCGTCAGGCGCGTGTGTAAGAAGTCTTCAGCGTCGTATAGAACTCAGCCGCATTGGGGCCCTGCTCACGCGGACCGTAGCTTGATGATTTGCGGCCGCCGAACGGCACGTGATAGTCGGTTCCCGCAGTCGGCAAATTCACCATCACGCATCCGGCCTGCGCATGGCGGCGGAAATGCGTGGCGTGCTTGAGCGATTGAGTGACGACTCCCGCAGTCAGACCAAACTCTGTGTCGTTCGAAACGGCCAGCGCTTCGTCGTAGTCGCGCACGGGTATCACGCAGGCGATCGGGCCGAACACTTCGTCACGATTGAGCTGCATGTCGTTGCGGCCCTCGTCGAACAGAGCCGGCGACATGCAATACGCGCGTTCAGGCTGCGCAAGATGCTCGCCGCCGATCACGAGCCGCGCGCCTTCGCGCTTGCCGATCTCGATGTACTGAAGATTCTGGTCGAGCTGGCGTCCATCGACGACCGGACCCATCTGCACGCCGTCATCCAGCGCGCGTCCCACCTTCACGCTGCGCAGTTTTGCGGTAAGCCGTTCGACGAACGTCCGGTGCACGGCGTGCGTCACGATCAGCCGCGACGAGGCCGTACACTTTTGCCCCGTGCCGGAATACGCCCCCTGGAACGCGCATTCGACGGCGAGGTCGATGTCCGCATCGTCAAGTACGACAAGCGCGTTCTTGCTGCCCATTTCCATCTGCAACTTGATCAGGTTCGGCGCAGCGACGGCCGCGATTCGCCGGCCTGTGTCGACCGATCCGGTAAATGAAATTCCGTTGACTGAGCGCGACGCCGCCAGCGCGTTGCCGACCGATGCGCCAGCGCCCATCAACAGGTTGAAGGTGCCTGCCGGCAACGCCTGGCGGCTGATGATTTCGGTGAGCGCCCACGCACTGCCGGGCGTCAGGTTCGCAGGCTTGAACAGCACGGCATTACCGAACGCGAGGGCGGGCGCGATTTTCCAGCTGGCGGTGGCCATCGGGAAATTCCAGGGCGTAATGACGCCGATAACGCCGATCGGTTCACGCTGGATATCGATCTCGATACCCGGGCGCACGGAATCCGCTTTGCCGCCCAATTGCCGAAGGACTTCAGCCGCGAAGTAGTGAAAAAACTGGCCCGAGCGATAAACCTCGCCCACACCTTCCGCCAGCGTCTTCCCCTCTTCCCGCGCCAACTCCCGTCCAAGTTCCTGGCTACGGGCGATCAGTTCATCGCCAATGGCGCGCAGCACGTCGTGCCGCTTTTCGAGTCCGGTCGCGGCCCAAACCGGTTCCGCGATGGCCGCAGCGGTTATGGCGCCCTGCACTTGGGCGCTGGTCGCCTGCGCGTAGCGGCCAATCAGGTCGTCCGTGTCCGAGGGATTGCGGTTCTCAACAACTGTCTCGCCGGCTACCCATCTGCCGTCCATCCAGTTCAAAAAAGTCTGCGAATTCATATCGGTCTCAATGCGTTTGACATGTGACCGATTCTAGGAATATGCGTAAAATAATCAAAACCAATTACGTTAATTAAGTTATTTGGAAAACTTATTCCCGCTATGGATCGTTTCCCCGATGTGAAGATCGCGCAGTTGCGGCATTTCGTATCCGTCATCGAGCATGGCGGCTTCAAGGCTGCCGCAAAGGCCGTATTTCGCAGCCAGCCGGCTTTATCGCTGTCAATGAAGGAGCTGGAAACCGCGCTCGGCGCTCCACTATTCGAAAAGGGCAGCCATGCGACGCCAACGCCTTTTGGGTCGACGTTTTATGGCGAAGCGAGGAAACTCGTGGAACATTACGAGCGCACGCTTTCAGCCGCAATCGATGTCGCGCGTGTACGCGGCGGCAGCGTGCGGCTCGCCGCCGTGCCGTCGATCGCGCACGAAATACTGCCGCGCGCGATCAGCCGGTTCACCGCGCGCTATCCCGGCATCCAGCTTCACGTGGAGGACGGCACCGCCGCGTATATCCACGAGCGTGTACGCTCCGGCGCAATCGATTTTGGCATCGCGGGCGAGCCCGAGCAGGAATCCGAGCTGAGTTTTACGCCGCTGATCGCGGACGTCATGTGCGTGGTCGTGAACTCCGGACATGCGCTTTTCAGGCATCGGCATGTTGAATGGAGCGACCTGTCGGGATACCGGATGATCGGCAACGGCACGCTTCGCGCCTTGCCGCCAGAAGTGCGTGAAGCAGCGGCCGTACAGGACGAGATCTTTATCGCCAATACCACCACGCTGCTTGCCGCTGTGGAGGGAGGCGTGGGGCTTACCGTGCTGCCCTACCTCGCGAAACAGCGTTACCGCGACGCGCTGCGGTTCATTCCAATTGACGCGCCTCGGATCGAGCGTACGGTGGGATTCGTGGAGCTTGCAGGAAGATCGCTCAGCCCGGCATCGGATGCATTGCGAGCAAGCTTCGTTGAAGACGTAAATGAAACCCGCTTCCCGGAACTCGTGCGGCGCTTGCTTCCGGATCAAACATCGGTTGCTGTGAAAGAAGACGGACGCGTAAATCCTGTTCGTCGCCCATGATTGGCTTCCTGCCAAGAAGCCAGCCCTCAGTTTCAAATGACTTGTTGCGATGCAGCATTTATCGGCCTATGCTCTGGACAAGCCGGACATTTATCGCGCACTCAAGCGACCCGCATCAATTTCCCGCAGCGGACACATCCCTGACTTAATTCGCACCCTTCTTTTCGTTACGATTGATACCTTTATTAGGTATCCGTAGCAGATGGTCTAATCCGTGGAGCACTTCATGACTTCCGCCACATTCTCGCCGTCTCTCGGTGAGCTTTCGACCAACTGGTTGCGCCTTTTTACCGACACCTGCGAAATGCTCAGCGCGACCACCCAGGTCGTTAAAGTTCGCACCACCCGCATGGCGATGGCCGGCCCATTGCCCAATGAACGCGACCGGGTTGAGTTCAGCCTGATGAGCCGGGAAAAGAGCGAGGCTGCATCTGAATCGATTCAGGCGATGGGTTCAGGATTGGTGAGCCTGGGCATGACACTGGCAATGGACACCAGCAAACATATCTGGGCCGCGTCGGAAGCGGCGTCGGCCCTGGCGTCAAGCCGATCCGCCACGCAATGGATTGAATGCCAGGCAGCGCTGCTGAAGATCGCGGCAACCTCTCCGGCCGATCCTTTGCAATTGGCCAGTTCAACCACTCGTGTAGTCCGGGAAAGCCTTGCACCCATTCACGAGCGTGCAACGGCGAATGCAAAACGTCTGGGTGCGCTTTGACAGTCACCGAGTCAAGGCCGCCACTTCGTCGAGACTATCAGCCGTTGCGCACTCACAGTGTGGACAGTGCCTCAAAGGTCCCGTGCAAACTGAACGGCGTGTCGGAAACAACGCTGTGGACGCTTTACGATCGTGCATCGGAAGCCCGCCGCGCTGACGGCATTCTCACCGACCCGCACGGCGTGCGTATCTGCGACGCCATCGATTACGATTTCGAGCGTCATTTTGGAGAACCTGTTGGTTCGTTTGCCGCGCGGGCAGCACAAATCGACCAATTGTTGAAGCAATGGCTCGAACGCCATCCGGATGGCATGATTGTGTCCCTTGGCGAAGGCCTCGAAACGCAGGCTCATCGGGTGGACAACGGCGAGATGCGCTGGCTCACCGTCGATTTGCCGGCTGTGATCGCGTTGCGTGAGCACTTCCTGCCTTCGTCCGAACGCATGCGCCATGTTGCTGCAAGCGTGTTCGAGCCGGGCTGGATTGAACAGATCGAGCCGGGTCCCGATGTATTCATCGTGGTTCAAGGCCTGTTCATGTATCTGGACCCTGAAGCCGTGCGCCGCTTGTTTATCAAGATCGTCGATCATTTCCCCGGTGCTGAAATCGTGTTCGATGCCATTCCACGATGGTTCTCCCAGTTGACCCGGTGGGGCGTCATGCAAACGCCGCACTATCGGCTGCCGCCCATGCCGTGGGGTATCAATAGCGATGAAATAGCAGCATGCCTGCGCAGTTGGTCGTCACGCATCGCGGCATTGAGTGTGCTTGAATACGGTGCGCCCCGTGGTTGGCCAAAGCTGACGGAAGACCTGCTTCGTATGAATCCGCTGACTAAAGACCATTTACCTTATCTGGTCCATGCCAAGGTCAAGAATTACTGACCAAGTACCGGTTGGCGATTAGCGAAACACACTCCCAAGCAGCAGCTCATGCGCAAAGCCGCCAAATAAGCCGCTAAAGCGCATGTGAACCCGTGCTTTAGCAGACTTGCAGCACATTGATCACGCGGCTGGCGAGCAACGCCTTGGTGTTGCGCCCGTATTCAGCCATATGCGCGGAGGCGCCATGCGCCTTCAATGCATCGGCACCTTCCCAGCGTTCGATCACGGCAAACGTGTCATTACCCAGCGGTGTCTGAATTCCACCGAAGTCGGGTACATCGATGACCGCTTCATAGCTGATGCATCCCTTTTCCGCCAGCACCGCCGGACGGTTCTTGTGAAATAAAGCGAGGACGGCATCGCGTGAACCGGGTAGTGCAGTGATCGTGGCAATGACGTGAATCATCCGGACATCTCCTTTCGTGGTTTGGCATGGATTGCCGCTCATAATCATAGCCGCGTCGGGCTGGAGATGCTGCGGGCGCCGCGTTAACGGCAGATCCCTGGAAATGTCGGGCCCGGCATTCCGCTACCGTACACAGCATGACAAACACCCTAAAATCCCACCCTCGCGCACCCAGCTTTTCGCAACACGGCGGCCACCATCCCGTCCGCGTGTAAACTAGCGAACTTTTTGACTCTGGTGGTATGGTGCAAGCCCCTCAGCGCACAGCTTTCAGCGGCCCGACGCTCATTCGCCTACTGGCTCGCCTAGCGGATGTCGAAGTTACCGAATCCAGACAAGCGCTCTCGGACCGGCTGAGCCAATGGATCCATTGGACAGACGCCATCGCGCTGTCCACGGCGCTCAACGGCAATCCGCCTTCCGCGACCCCCAGTGCGCAAGCCATTGGCAGCGCGGAGGAGACCGAGTGCGCTCGCGTGCTCGGTGCGCTGGCGAATGCCATCACCGGCGGTGGCGGGTCTGCCGCCGCCAGGCGGCACGGGTCGGTGCAATCGTCCTCGCACACAGTACCCGTGGACGATGCTATCGACTATCCGGCTTTTCGTCAGACGTATCTGTCCATGCAGCAAACGATGGAGACGGGTATCGGCAGTCTGCGCGCTCGCCTGCGGATAAAACTGGCCGCAAGGACGCCCGCCATGATCCGGCTTGCGGAAGTCGATGCCGTCATGGAGCGCGCGCTAAGTCCGCGAGAGCGGAGTTTGCTCGCCACTGTGCCCGGGTTGCTCGGCGGGCACTTCGAGCGCTTACGCAAGGCCGAGCGGGAAATACTGGCCGATGCCAGCGCGTCCCAAGCCCCGGAGGACGCCCCGGCAATCAAGCCGGGCGCTTGGCTAAACGCGTTCCGCAAAGATATGCAGAGCGTGCTGCTGGCCGA
This sequence comes from Caballeronia eucalypticola, assembly GCF_047608185.1. Classification (NCBI taxonomy): domain Bacteria; kingdom Pseudomonadati; phylum Pseudomonadota; class Betaproteobacteria; order Burkholderiales; family Burkholderiaceae; genus Caballeronia; species Caballeronia eucalypticola. The sequence goes on along the minus strand of NZ_JBLKRU010000016.1, from coordinate 96,954 downwards.
ACTGGATCTTCGTTTTCAACCGGTCGAAGGGTTGCTCGCGGCTCTTCGCACCAGCTAACTGGGACGCTATGTCCAGATATCTGAATCTTGTCGTTTTTTTGGTCGGTCTGGCCGCTGTGTGCGGGATTGGAGCGGGCTACATCGGCTCGAACCCGCTGGCGCTGGCCGTCACTTTATTGATCGGCGCCTGCTATCTGGCCGGCGCGCTGGAGTTGCAACGCTACAGCCAGGCCACGTCCACGTTGACGCTTGCCGTAGCGGATCTGTCCGGACCGCCGCCCGGCTTGGGCGCGTGGCTCGACCGGCTGCATCCCAGCTTGCGCAATGCGGTGCGCCTGCGCATCGAGGGCGAGCGTGTAGCCTTGCCCGGCCCGGCGCTTGCGTCTTACCTGGTCGGCTTGCTCGTGTTGCTGGGCATGCTGGGCACGCTCCTGGGCATGGTGGCGACCCTGAGGGGCACAGGCATGGCGCTGGAAAGCGCGACGGACCTGCAGGCTATCCGCGACTCGCTGGCAGCACCTGTCAGAGGGTTGGGATTTGCGTTCGGCACTTCGATTGCAGGCGTGGCCACCTCCGCCATGCTCGGGCTGCTTTCCGCATTGTGCCGGCGTGAGCGTATCGATGCCGGGCAGATGCTCGACGTAAAGATCGCGACCACGTTACGCATTTACTCGCAGACCCATCAGCGCGAGGAAACCTTCAAGCTCCTGCAGCGGCAAGCCGAGGGGATGCCTGAACTCGTCAACCGGCTGCAGATGATGATGGCGACCATCGAGCAACAGAACCTCGCCGTCAACGCGCGGCAGATCGCCAGCCAGGATGCCTTCCATGTGAACACCGAAGCGACCTACGCACGGCTGGCTTCATCGGTGGAACGGTCGTTGAAGGAGAGCGTCGCCGACAGCACGCGCGCCGCCGGTGCAGCGCTGCAGCCAGTCATGGAGGCCACGATGGCGGGCCTCGCCCGCGAGACGGCTTCGTTGCATGCAACGGTCACCCATGCCGTGCAGCAGCAACTGGACGGGCTGACAAACGGCTTCGAGGCGAGCACCACGACCGTAGCCGGTATCTGGAATCAGGCGCTAGAGGGACATCAGCGATCAAGCGAAGCGCTGGTCCAGCAACTGCGGACATCGCTGGATCAATTCACCGGCACCTTCGAGCAACGTTCAGCTGGGCTGCTCGACGGCGTTTCCGCGCGTCTGGACGCCACGGCCGGCAATGTGTCCGCGGCGTGGAACGAAGCGCTGTCGCGGCAAGAACTCGCCGGCGAAAAGCTGGCGAATCACAACCAGCAGGCGCTTGCTGCGGCCGCAGCGACCTTCGAACAGCATTCGGCTTCGCTGTTGCGCACGATTGAACAATCGCAGGTGGATCTACAAGGCGAACTCGTATCACGCGACGAGGAGCGGCTCGCCGTCTGGACCGAGACGCTCGGCTCCATGGCCTCTACGCTGAGCCGCGAGTGGGATCAGGCGGGCACGCGCACCGCGACCCGGCAACAGGAAATGTGCGACACGCTGGCGCAAACCGCACGCGATATTTCGGCTCAAACACAGGCGCACGCCAGCAACACGATCGCCGAAATCGACCGGCTCGTGCAAGCAGCATCGGAAGCGCCCAAGGCCGCGGCAAACCTGCAGGCGGAACTGGCATCGCGGGACCTGCAACGGCTGGCAGCCTGGACCGAGACGCTCGGTTCGATGGCCGCTACGCTCAGCCGTGAATGGGAGCAGGTTGGCACGCGCACCGCGAGCCGGCAGCAGGAGATTTGCGACACGCTGGAACAGACTGCGCGCGAACTATCCGCCCAGACGCAAGCGCATACCAGCAGCACGATCTCCGAAATCGAACGGCTCGTGCAAGCGGCATCGGAAGCACCCAAGGCTGCGGCTGAAGTCGTGGCCGAACTGCGCCAGAAGCTCTCCGACAGCATGGTCCGCGATACCGCGATGCTCGAGGAACGCAGCCGTCTCCTGGCCACGCTGGAAACCCTGCTCGACGCCGTGAACCATGCGTCTACCGAGCAGCGTTCAGCCGTTGACGCGCTGGTCTCGACATCGGCGGGTTTGCTGGAACGTGTAGGCACTCAGTTCGCCGACAAGGTTGAGGCCGAAACCGGCAAGCTCGGCGCCGCTGCCGCGCAGGTCACGGGCAGCGCGGTCGAAGTGGCGAGCCTGGGCGAAGCATTCGGCATGGCGGTACAGCTCTTCGGCGATTCGAATGAAAAGCTCGTGACTCATCTGCAGCGTATTGAAGTCGCGCTGGACAAGTCACTCGCGCGCAGCGACGAACAGCTTGCTTATTACGTGGCGCAGGCTCGGGAAGTGATCGACTTGAGCATGATGTCGCAGAAGCAGATTGTGGAAGACATGCAGCGGCTCGGGGGCCGGCGTGCGTCTGCCGGAGATGGAGCCGTGGTCGAATGAGCGAGGATATCGACGGCGGCGTGGAGACGTCCGCGCCAATATGGCCCGTCTTCGCCGATTTGATGTCAGTGCTGCTGGGCGCCTTCATGCTGATCATGGTGGGTGTCATTGGCGTGCAACTGGAGTTGTCTTCCAAGCTTGAACACGAGGTCAAGCAGCGGCAGCTGGAAACCCAACGCCGCAAGACTTTGGAGCAGGCGCTCGCCGGGCCGCTGGCAGCCGGCCGGGTGACGCTGGTCAACGGGCGTATTGGCATCAACGGCAGCGTGCTGTTCGCGCTCAACTCCGATCAATTGCAGCCCGAAGGCCGGGATGTGCTGAAAAGTCTGGCTGGCCCGTTGACTGCTTATCTGCAGGCCAACGACCAGATCCTGATGGTAAGCGGTTTTACCGATGACCGGCAATTGCGTGAGGGTAACCGTCGTTTTGCCGATAACTGGGAACTGTCGGCTCAGCGCGCGTTGACCGTAACCCGTGCGTTGATTGATACGGGCGTGCCCTCCTCCTCGGTATTCGCGGCCGCATTCGGTTCGCAACAGCCCGTGAACTCGAATGCCGACAACGAAGGACGGGCAAAGAACCGGCGAGTGGAAATAGCGCCTGTCCCAAGGCCGTCGAGCGCAACGGTGAAGTCCGGTGAATAGCGAGGTTAGGGCAGTAGAGAGCGGATTCCGTGCGACGCTCGATGCATGGCGCGAGCACGGCGCCGATCGGCTGGATCCTATTCGATTTCATTTTATGGAAGCGCTCGATCGGCGAGCGGCGAGCCATAGCGGCGAGGCGCGACGCATTCTGGATGCTAAGCTATCCAGATTAATTGAAAAATATGCCGGCGATCTGGAAAACGCCGAGTTAGTAACCTCTGATGTTGACAAGTCCGCTAGTTACTCGCTGGCCGGGCTGGTTGAGTATGTGAGCCGCAGTGCGGCGGCGAATGCTGACGGCCGCTCCTCTTATCCAGACATGGAGATGCTCGAGTACTTCAGGAAAACCTGGACCCAGCTCAGTACCGAGAGACAATTTCGACAGTCGCTTGCGCAAGTCCCCGGCAATGCCGGTCCGCTCAATTCGAGTAGCCTCGTGCATCGTTCGCTCTCGCTGATGCGCGAATTGTCGCCAGGGTATCTGCAGCAGTTCATGTCGTACATCGACGCTTTGTCCTGGATGGAGCAGATGAACGGCGGCAGCGCCGTGCCGGAAAAAGAAGCGCCTCGCGCTGGAAGCCCGCGGAAAAATACGCGCAGCAAACCACGCTAATCACCTGACCATGTCACGAATCCACGCGTTAGCTGGATTGAAAGTGCGCTTTAAAACGCTCGCCAAATAAAATAGACTGAGAAAATGGGGCGCCTGATTTTGCGGGCTTCGTCAATCATCGTCCCGGTTGATACTTCCCGTTTCTCCTGCGACCCTATAAACCGCTTTACGTTGTTGGCCAAACGAACCTTGCACACAACACGGTGAAGCCAATGAATGATGACCCCCAAAGCTCCAGGGACTACGGTGCGAATTATTGCCGGGGCATCCTGCGACCGGTAACGGCAGTTAGCCGTTGGCTCGACCATGTCGATCCGGGTACACATCGGCGCATCAAGGGTTTGAGACTCGTGACCGCCTATGGCATTGCCGCTGCGCTCGGGACGCTGCAGGATATTGCCCACAGCGTGCCGAGCAGCGTATCTCTAGGTTACCTTGCTGGAAGCTTTGCGCTCTGGGCGAGCGTGTCCGAGGGAAAAACGACACGCGCCGAGTCGAGCCGTGATCTCGCGCTGCTGAGTTTCGCTGCCGCACTAGGCGCAATCCTCTTCGTGATGTCTGTTCAACCATTGCAGACCGCCGGACGAGCGGGCCCGGAATTGATTCTTGTAAGCGGCGCATTCCTGGCCGGATATTTGAAGCGATTCGGCGTGCTGGGGGCTGGAATCGGATCGCAAATTTATATCGGAGAGCTGCTCGCCTACGGCGTCCGTCTGACGATCACCGACCTGTGGGCCATTGTCATTGCCGCGTTGATCGCCGCGCTGGCGTCAATCGTGCCACGCGTGTTAAGCGGCCCTGCGGAGCGACCCGTTTCCATACCGGCGCTCGCGGCAGGCATGGCGCCCGGTTTCCGTCGATACTCGCCCGAGTTTTTCATGGGATTACAGGCGGCCACGGGCGCGTTGATCATCGTGATCCTGAACGGCTTGTTCAGCCTCGAGGAATCTGCCTGGGCGATTACCGCATGCACTTACGTGGTCGCGGGATCGGCGACCGGCACCAAACAGCGCGTGCATCGCCGTATTCTTGGCACATTGATCGGCGTTCCGTTAGGCCTTGCTTGTTTGCCAGTCGCCGAGCACGCGCCGCTGCTAATCTGGGTTGCGGCCGCGGCTGCCATGATCGTCTATGCAATGGCGTTACCGGAGCGCTACGACATTGCCTGCGCGGCGTTCGCTTTCACGTTGATCGTGACGCTCGCGGCAAGCGGCGTGCATTCAATTCCCCTGCTTGCGGCACGCGCCTGGGAGACGCTTCTCGGCGGAGCAATAGGTCTCGTGGCCGCTATGTTCGTGTTCCCTCTTCGGTCCTCTGAATCCAGCTTGAAAAACTGAGTGCAAGGTGCTGAGTCTGGATCAAGGGAACAGGCCGGCTGCCCGATATGCCGTAACCGCACGATCAAACATGCCGATGTCACCCCGCCCTCTCGCCACGAGTTGAGCACCTCCGATTGCAGCGAAGATCGCAAGCGCCTGGTGCTGAATTGCATCCTTTCCCGTCTTCGCCTTTCTAAGCGAGAGAATTTCAGTCAACCACTTGACGTTGACGTTGGTGAAACGATCCACCTCTGCCCGCACTTCCACAGGCAAGCCTTCGTATTCGGCGGACATGATTCCAACCAGGCACATCCGATTGTCATTGACCAACGCCGCACGAAAGATGCCCGTGTAAGCGATCATGCATTTGTGAGCGTCTTTGGACGTAGCGAGCAGTTTTTCAAGTGCTGCGCTGCCGTCGTCGGTATAGCGTTGGGCCAGAGCGGCGCCAAGGTCGCCCTTGGTGGCGAAGTGGTGGTGGATGCTCGCACTGGACACCCCTACTTCTTTTCCGATTTCACGAAAGCTCAACGCGTTGTAGCCGTGCGCCTGCACCATGAGCCGCGCCACGCTCATGATTCGTTCTTTGGTATCTGTGGTGGTCATCAGGAGCCTTTGTTCACAAGTCGATCGTTGACCGCAGTGTATCTCTATCGATAGATAAGCGCAATCATTCCGTTAACCTATCGATAGATAGCCCTTGACATCGCGATTTGCTCACCCCATGATTCGGTCCTCCACCTAACCTATCGATAGATAACCTAAAGGATCGATCATGAGAATTTACGACACCCCTGGCTTCCCGAATCCCGCCCGCATTCGTATCGTTCTTGCCGAGAAAGGACTGGATTCCCAGATTGAATTCGTGAAGGTGGATCTGTTCGCGGCTGAGCACAAGCAGGACGCGTTTCTCGCCATCAATCCGGCCGGCACGGTTCCCGTGCTTGAACTCGACGACGGCACGTTCATTTCGGAATGTGTTGCGATTACCGAATACCTCGACAATCTGGATGGAAACCCTGCGCTGACGGGCAAGACGCCGAAGGAGAAAGCGGTCATTCACATGATGCAAAAGCGGGCCGACGATCAACTCATCGATGCTGTCGGTATCTACTTCCACCATGCAACCCGGGGACTGGGCGCCCGCCTGGAAGCCTACAAGAGTCCTGAATGGGCTCACAGGAAGGCATGGGGTGAGCGCAACCAGGAGAAGTTCGTGCGCGGCATGAAGTACTTCGACACCGTGCTCAAGACCCGCCCTTACGTGGCCGGCGATAATTTCTCCATGGCAGATATCACGGCTTACGCCGCGCTCATGCACGCCAGCGTCGCAGGCATTGCGATTCCCGATGATTGTTCAGCGTTGTCCGCGTGGCAGGCAAAGGTGTCGGAGCGGCCGAGCGTGAAGAACCGAAGCGGACAGGTGATGGAACTGCCGGCCTGACGTTGGCGTGACGGGCTGATGCATGCAGGAGATCGCGGCGCGAATTTGGTCTTGGCCAGGATCATCGACGCGTTGCGCTGATCGACTGCGATCATCAGCTCGGCCGCACTAGCCAAATTCGTCGTACTGTGGCAATTCGTCGGTAATGGTATGCCACGGCGCTTTGGAGCCGACGAAAATATGGGCGGTTGGGCGAATACTCGGAGTGTCGCTAAGCGTTCCTAGTGTGACGTGAGCAAACTCGCCTTCACGAACGACGGAAAACAAAAGGCTTCCGCAGAACTTGCAATGAGCATCGTGACCTGCATTCTTGTCGCCAAAAATCAACAGGTCATCTTGACCCTGAGTGACCTCCAACTTGTTGCTCTGGATACCCGCAAATGGCTTGAACGCGGAACCCGTCGCACGGCGGCAGTTTGAACAATGGCAGTTCAATGCATAAACGAACTCGTCCTTCACCGCGTATTGGACCGCGCCGCAAAGACATCTGCCTGCAAGCAACGAATTCACGCTTTCCTCTACGAAAGAAGTCATGTTAGGGCGTATCAGTTAGCGCCTACAGTCATTTTAGTCCCTCCTTTACGATAAGTAGTCGCGGCGTGGATCGGCGTGAAGCCGCTGGTTGAATGGCAAATGAAAGCAGCGCTCAGCGACAAACAGTTGCGTTGCGACGGGATAAGCCAGAGGCGTTGTGCTCGGGGAACTCCGCCTGTGCCACAATCGTTGTATGGGGAGTTGTTACGATGGGTATTACCCGCCGCCTTGACATATTCCAATTGCAACGCCCGAGTTCAGCGCGTCATCTCCGAATTCGGCCGTTCCCCACCTAGCTGCGCCATGCCAGAAAATAACGAAAAATCTAAACCCAACACTTCGCCGAATGCGGGGCAGCCTGCTGCCGCCCCGCGCAAACCGAAGCACTGGCAGCCGTCTCGCGCGCTGCGCAGCATCCTGATGGTGGCGGTGGGCTTTATCGCCTTCGTTATTGTCTCGGGCATTGTTCTGTACAAACCGATCATGTACGGCGACATGATCGAGAACTTCGGCATAGTAATGATGCTGACCGTCCCGGTGATTGCGGCCGTCGCCTTCCGCGTGGGTCTCGATTCCTGGCTGGATGCGGAGTAAGCCGGGAACGCAGGTTAGCTTAACAAGTCTGCGCGGTTTTCCACGCGCAGACATCGCCCGTTGCAAGCTGCCGCTGCCCAAGCACAAACGTCGCATCGACCGGTGCGGGCGCTTGAACCTGCATCGCACCAAAGTTGAACGCGAATGTCAGATCGCCTCGGCGACGAACTCGCAAGCCGTCGACCAGCAATTGCGTCTCGATGCCGGCCTCCTTCGCCGCTTGCGCCAGCACCGCACGATGCAATCCGTGCGACAACCACGCCGCCACATATCGAATCGTTCCGTGACTTAGCACGGCTGGCCATGCGTCATCGAACTGCGCGTCAACGCGCACGTCGCCATTGGCGCGGACATGCTCCCGCCAATGCATGGCATGCCCCTGCTGACCACCAAAAGAAAGCAAGGGCGTGAGTGTCGGCCGCAGCGTTTCGACTTCCAGCACCTGCATTGGCAATACGTTCTGCAGCGAGCCAGGCGGGAGGCCAGGCGGAATTGCGAACTCAGTCGTCTTCGAACCGCTCCTCGGACCGAATACCCATTGCGCAGAACTCTTTTCTATCTGTTCGACAAGCGTCTCATCAATCACCGCGATACTTGGGATGACTACCAGCCGATATGACGACAGATCGGCCTTGCTCGAAACAATATCGACATCCAGGCCGAGTTCACGCAGCGCCTCGTAGTAGTCGAACACCAACATCTGGTAGTCAAAGGTCTTGCCGTGACGCTGAATCTCGAACATCCATTGCGTCTCGTAGTCGAACACCATCGCAGTAGCTGCACGAGTCGGTGCGCCAAGTCCTGACAACGCCGCCGATGCCGCAATCTCGCGGGCCGCCTGCTGCACTTCAAGACCGCCTGGAGACAATTCGTTGTTAGGCAGATTAAGCCCGGAGTGCATTTGTTCCTGCGCAAACGGACACTGGCGCCAACGGAAATACGAGACCAGTTCCGCGCCGTGCGCGAACGCTTCATAAGCCCAAAGCCTAATCATGCCCTTGGCCGGCACAGGATTCCACAACGCCCAGTTCACCGGTCCCGCTTGTTGCTCCATCACCCAGAAACGACCCCGGCCGATGGATCGATAACGATCGTGATCGAAGGCGGAGACGTCGGGATGTGCAGTCCGTGCGTAACGCGCTTTCTGCTCTTCTGGCAGTGCGAGCGACTCGGTGCGTGCAATGGGATAGCTGTCCCACGCGGCCACATCGATAGCACTATCTTCCGCAAAACGATAATGATCGAAGGTCGTGAAAAAGCCCATGAAGTTATGCAGCAGGTCTGCATCAGGCGCATGCCGCCGCAGCACCTCGACCTGCTCGCGATGAAAACTCGCCACCTCATCTGACATGAAGCGACGAAAGTCGAGCAGATGAATCGGGTTGGCGTCGGTCGGTGTCAGGTTCGGCAAACCGATTGCATCGAATGACGGATATTCCATACTCCAGAACACATTGCCCCACGCTTCGTTAAGCGCGTTGACGCTCTCATAGCGACGCTGCAGCCACGCGTGAAAGCGCTTCAATGCGGCGGGGGAATAACTCGGCACGGTATCGTGACAACCGAGTTCGTTGTCGGTCTGCCAAGCAACAATAGCGGGATTGCTCCCGTAGCGCTCTGCCATTGCCGTGACAAACCGAACGCACTCGCGCCGATAAATGTCGCTGGAAATATCGTAATGGCGACGCGAACCGAAGTTCCAGCGCACGCCATCCGCCCGCACCGGCAACACGTCCGGATGCGCATCGACTAGCCATTTCGGCGGCGACGCCGTCGGTGTACCCAGCACGACTTTGAGCCCCGCGGAGGCCAGCGTCTCGATGGCTTCGTCAAGCCATTCCCAGGCGAATTCGCCGGCCCGCGGTTCCATCCGGCTCCACGCAAATTCCGCGATTCGCACGTGCGTGATACCAAGTTCGGCCATGCGTTTTGCATCGTCGGCCCACATTGAACGGGGCCATTGTTCCGGGTAATAACACACACCAAGTTGCATGAGAAAGTCTCTTTAATAGTGACGGCGAACAAGCACTCAGCCCTTGCTTGCACCAAAAGTCAGACCGGCGACGAAATGCTTTTGCATCGCGAAGAACATGAGCACGGAAGGCAATGCGGCCAGCACCGAACCCGCTGCCACGAGATTCCACGCGGTCGTCCATTGGCCCTTGAGTGCGGCGACGCCTACGGTGATCGGCGCGGCCTCATCGCCCTGCGTAAGACATAGCGCCCAGAAGTAATCGTTCCAGACAAACGTGAACACGAGGATGCCGAGCGCGGCGAGCGCCGGCCGGATCAGCGGCAGCACGATCCGCAAATAGATGGTCCATTCACTCGCTCCTTCCACGCGCGCCGCCTCGATCAACTCGAATGGAAGCTGCTTGATGAAGTTGCGCAGGAACAGCGTGCAAAAGCCAGTTTGAAACGACACATGGAAGATAACGAGCGCCCACACAGTGTTGAACAAACCTACTTTCAACGCCATGTCGCGTACCGGGATCATCAGGATCTGGATGGGGACGAAGTTGCCGGCAACGAACGCGAACAGCACAGCGGTATTGCCCGGGAACTTGTACGTTGCCAAGGCGAAACCCGCCATCGACGCCAGCACGATCGCGCCGACCACCGATGGCACCGTGATCAGCACGCTATTGGCGAAGTAATGCAGCATGGGCGTTTGCGTGAGCGCCGTGCCGTAGTTTTCAATCAGCGCAAAGTGCTTCGGCCAGCCCCAATAGTCGCCTAACGATAGCTCCTCCGAAGAGCGAATGGAGGTGACGAGCACGGCCAGCATCGGCAGCAACCAAATCAGCAGCGCAATCGGCAGCGAGGCTTTGTACAACCTGCGGTTAAGGGGTTTCCAGCGTTCAACGGGAAGTGGATACATGACACGTGACTCCTGGAAATCAGCGTTCTTCGCGCAGCATGCGGCGCAGATGGAACACGATATAGACGAGCATGATGGCGAACAGCACGACTGCGATCGCGGCGGAATATCCCTCGCGGTAATACTTGATCGCCTGGTCGTACATGTAATAGGCAAGCACCGTGGAACTGTCGAACGGACCACCGCCGCTCATCACGGCGATCAGGTCGAAGCTTCGCAGCGCGCCTATCACGGTGAGCACCACGGCCATGAAAGTGGCGGGCCGCAATTGCGGCAGGATCACGTGCCATAGCAGCGCCACGCCCTTCGCGCCTTCCATGCGCGCCGCCTCGACGACCTCGGGATTGATGGCCGTTAGTCCGGTGAGGTACAACACCATGCAGAACGGTGTCTGCGGCCACAATGCGGCGAAGATAATGCCTAATGTCACCGTGTGCGGATCGCCGAGCACTGGAATGCCATGCCCGACAATAAGCCTTAGCAAACCAAACCCCGGGTCGTAGAACCAGCTGAACACAAGACCCACCACCACGCCTGACAGCACGAACGGCGCGAAGAACAATGACTTCACAATGCGCATGCCGCGGATCTGCTGGTTCAGATACAACGCGAACAGCAAACCGAACGGCGGCGCAAGCAGGAACAGCGCGAGCCAGATCAGGTTGTTCTTGAGCGCCGTGTAGAAGGTGTCCGAGTGGAACAGTTCGATGTAGTTATCGAAGCCGGCGAACGTCTTCGGCGTCATTCCATCCCAGTTATAAAAGCTGAGTGAAATGCTGCTGATGATCGGATAAACCACGCACAGGCAAAACAACGCGCAGCCCGGCAGCAGGAAGAAAAATGCGGCGCGGTGCTGATGACGGCGTGTAGTAGAGACGTGCCGGCGCCTCGCCGCGGGTAAGCGGCGTGCTACGGAATCAGACATGATCGGGCCTCGTCGGAGATCTTTGGCGAGCGCCGGCGCTTGCTGCATTTCAAACATATGCAACATGCAACCGCCGGCGCCGCAGGCTTACTTCTTGTAGATACGCTTGCGCGTCGCTTCGAGGCGCACGAGCACGGCGTCGAGTTGCGACGGATCGCTATAGAACTCCTGCATCGCCTTCATCCCTTCGTCGGCCATTTCCTTCGTCATGTCGCGATCGTAGAACTGCGCAATGCCGCCCTTCGTATTCGCGAGCGTCTGGAAACCCACCTTCGAAATTTCATCCTCAGGTTCGGCAGACTGACTGTTCGACGGCAATTGGCCCCAACCCTTCGCGAGATCGGCGTTGATCTGCGGCTGCTCCATGAACGCCAGCAACCTGTGGGCATCGACCTTGTTCTTTGCCTTCGCCGGAATCAGCAATACGTTCACCGGGCCGTCTTCAGCCACGGGCACATTGGCGTCGATCACGGGGAAACGGAAGAAGCCGGTTTGCGGACGGATCGAAGCCGGAATGCTCGCCGAGAAGAACGTGCCCATCAGCATCATCGAAGCCTTGCCGTTCGCGAGGAACGGCGCGATGGAATCGAGGTCGTAGGACAGCGCGTTGTCGATGAAGTAATGATCGTCGATCAGCGTTTTCCAAGCGGCATAGACCTTTTTCACACGCGGGTCGGTGTACGGAATTTCGCCCGCCATCAATTGCTGATGGAACACGTTGCCGTTAATGCGCAGGTCGAGATAATCGAACCATGCGGCGAGCGTCCAGCTATCGCGAGCGGCTACGGCGATCGGTGCAACACCGCTTGCCTTCAGCTTCTTGCAGGCGTCGAGGAATTCATCCCAGGTTTTCGGCTCGCCCTTGATACCGGCCTTTTCGAACAGATCCTTCCGGTAGAAGAAGCCATACGCATCGTAGCCAAGTGGTGCCGCGTATTGCTTGCCCTTGTAAGTTGACGCTTCCTTGACCGATGCATATTGCTGCGACCAGCCGTTCTTGCTCCAGTCCGGCGACAGGTCGTCCAGCAAGCCACGTTGCGCGTAATACGCCATCCGTTCGCCGTCATGCCACGAGACTACATCGGGCGGATCGGTGGCGAGCCAGCCGCCCATCTGAACCTTGTACGCCTCTTCGGTGATGTAGGTCACCTTGAGGTCGACATCGGGATTGGCTTTTTTGAACTTGTCGAACGCGTCCTGCCAGGTCGAACGCTGGTTACCGCGCGCCGATACGTTGACGGTCAGCGTGGCGGCGGCGGCCACGGTACAGCCGAGCACGCCTGCTACGAGGGCGAGCGCCGCCGATGCGCGAGCCAGACTGCGAAGGCGATGTGCAATCATCTTTGTCTCCTTGACTACTTTGTTGGCTGACAGCAAAACACTGCCAGACGATGTAACCCGCTCTGTGGCGGAATTAGTTTTAAATCTATGCGTTATGCTAAGTAATTCTCAAGCTGCGGCTCGCTCGGGCTCGACCATACTGCGCCGAAGCGCCAGCCCATCCGCGTCGAATACGTGGCATGCCGAAGCCGGAACGTGAATGCGGACGGGCTCGCCTGGACTGATCGATGTATCGCCGGGCGCTTTCGCGACGAGCGTGCCGGTCGCGTGATCCGCATGAACGTAGCTGTGCTCGCCGAGCCGTTCCGACAGCACTGTGACGCACTGAATGGACTGTTCATCGCCATCGAGTTGCAAGTGTTCCGGGCGCACGCCAAGGGTGACCGGCTGGCCGCGCTGCAACCGCTGACCATCAACGTGCGCGACGAGACGATCGCCGCTTTGCGCAAGCGTGACCGTCACGCGGCCGGCACCAATCGACTCAACCACGGCATCGATAAAATTCATTCTCGGTGAGCCAATGAAACCGGCCACGAAGCGCGACTTCGGATGGTGATACAACTCAAGCGGCGCACCCGTCTGCGCAACGCTGCCGAACCGCTCGGCATCCGAGCCTGCGTGCAGCAGCACGATCCTGTCGGCGAGGGTCATCGCCTCGACCTGATCGTGGGTCACATAGACCACGCTCGCATTTGCAAAGCGCTGATGCAGCCGGGCAATTTCCACACGCGTCTGGCCGCGCAACGCAGCATCGAGATTCGACAGCGGTTCATCGAACAGGAACACGCCGGGTTCGCGCACGATGGCCCGGCCGATCGCAACACGCTGGCGCTGGCCTCCCGATAACGCTTTGGGAAATCGATCCAGATAGTCGTCCAGTTGCAGGATGCGCGCGGCATCACGCACCTTCCGGTCAATCACGTCCTTGGGCTGCTTCGCGAGTTTCAGGCCGAACGCCATGTTGTCGAACACGGTCATGTGCGGAAACAGCGCGTAACTCTGGAACACCATGGCGACGCCGCGCGCCGCGGCGGGCACATCGTTCACGAGACGCCCGCCAATATGCAGCTCGCCATCGCTTAAGTCTTCGAGACCGGCGATCATTCTCAGCAGGGTGGACTTGCCGCACCCCGATGGCCCCAGGAACACGCAGAACTCATGCTGCGCAATCTCCAGATTCACGCGCCGGATAACCGGCGCGTGGTCACCATATGACTTCTGCACGTCCACCAAACGAATTGCCGCCATGCTGCCTCCCGGATTTAACCGCTTAAATTTTTGCGCAAAAAAAGCGGCACATCCTTGTGCTGCGTGTATTTAACCGCTTAAATTCGGGTACGATGCAGCAATTCATGATGGCTGTCTCTGTTGTGTTTTCCAGAAGTTATCAACGTCGCCAATCGCTTGCAACACTTGAATCACATTCCCTGAATGTGGGAAAAATAGAAAAATGGTCACTCTATCCGAAGTTGCAAAGCGCGCTCATGTCACCGCGGCGACCGTGTCCAACGTGCTGCGCAACCGCGAAAAAGTCCGCCCGGAAACGGCCGACCGCGTGTTGAAGGCCATTGCCGATCTTGGTTATCGGCCCAACCTGAATGCGCGTGCGCTGGCTGAAGGCCGATCGTCGACGCTAGCCTTGATGCTCTCCAATATCTCGAACCCGTTCTATCCCGAGTTCGTCCTGGCAGCCGAGCGCGCGGCCCGCAAGGCAGGCCATTTCCTGATGGTGTGCAATACCGACGACGACGCCGAGATTGGCCGCGCGTACCTGAATCAGATCGCGGGAACGCTGGCCGATGGCGTGCTCGTGATGAACACAGACATTGCCATTAACGACTTGTGCGCGTCGGCCATGCACAGCGCGCCAATCCTGCTGGCCATGTGGGAGCATCCCGAGACGCCGCCTGCCCTGCCCTGCATCGCAGTGGATTTCGCGCACGCGGGTGCGCTGGCCGCCGGCCATCTGCTTGAACTCGGCCATCGTGAAATTGGCCTGCTGATCGGCGATGGCTGCGGCGGTTTGCAGGATGCCCGTTCAAACGGTTTTCGCGCCGCCATGCGCGAGGCCGGGATTGAAGCCGACGCCGCTGCAGTGCTGCAGATCCGCGATTCTATCGACGCAGGGTATGCAGCCTGCATGCAGTTGATGGCGAACCGGCCGCACCTCACCGCCATTTTTGCGACCAACGATCTGTTGGCGATTGGGGCGGCGCAAGCGTTGATCACGCTTGGCCGCAAGGTGCCGGACGATGTGTCGGTGATCGGCATCACGGACATTCAGCTCGCGCATCAGGTGCATCCCGCTTTGACGACCGTCGCAATTCAGACCGCGGCCATTGCGGAGTTATCTGTCGATCGACTGATCCAGCTTATTCAAGTGCCGGACGTGCAACCGTCGATGGTTATCGCTCCGCCGCCTAAACTTGTTGTGCGTGCATCCACCGGACCGCGGCGCGCTGGACCAATCTAAAGCGCCAGCGAGCGACCTTGCAAAACCTTCACGCGACTATTTAGTTAGGATTGCACAGGCTATTTGTAAGCTTGATGGACACTAACGCTCCTTAGTTTCAGCCGCTAGCCATGGCGCTAACTTTCTATTAGCTTTCTACAATCTAACAATAGACGTAATGGCCGAATATGCTGATATGTACGGTACTTTCGCAAGAAAGCCCACCGTTGTATTACGCGACGTTACTCACGCTCCTTTCGTAATGGTTCGGAATGCTTCATCCAACGCGATCGGGCGAAATTCGGCCTCTGGTTCGTTACACTGCGATACCGTCTTATCCATTCATTAAAGATTGGGTGGTCACTGTCATTGCGTCAGCCTGATGAACTTGTATTCATTCGTTCGATCACAAGGGACGCAATAGTCTCAATGCCACGTCATATCTGCTTAACGAATGAATAAGGCCTGAAGCAGCAATCACAATGCGAATTCAAAAGCATGCCTGGCTCGTCGCCCGGTCTTGCCAGGGAATTTCGCTAACGAATACAACCGGCCAAGCCGGGGATGAAAGACATGTGGCACTCGCCGGGCGGCTTCTCATTGCACCGCCCGGTTATCCAGGGCAGAGATTGTTTTCGGAGGGCGTTGGTATGAGCGGTATGAGCGACACCGGTTCCACGCAGGTAAAGCCCAAGAGGCGCTGGCGCTTCTGGCTCTTGTTGCTGGTGCTGGTGCTGATAGCAGTCGTGGTCGTGCATTTACTGCGGGCCAAGAAGCCGCAACGCGCCACTCCGCCGCAAGTGGTGACGGTTGCTACGGCGACCCTCGGTTCCATGCCCGAGGTCCTGAGCGAACTGGGCACGGTGACCCCCACCGCTACCGTGACCGTGCTGCCTCAACTGAGCGGATACCTCACCGCTGTCGGTTACCGCGAAGGCCAGGATGTGCAGAAGGGCCAGTTCCTGGCCCAGATCGATCCCCGCCAGTATGAAATCGACAAGCAGCAAGCCGAGGCGACCCTCGCCAAGGACAAGGCTGCACTTGCACAAGCGCGCGCCGACCTCGTCCGCTTCACGCAGTTGAACGAGCGCAAGTCCATTGCCGAGCAGACCTTTGCCGACCAGCAATTCCTCGTGCAGCAGGACGAGGCTGCGGTGAAAGTCGACTTGGCGAACATTGCGCAGTTCGATCTCGACCTCGCTTATTGCCGCATCACAGCGCCGGTTTCCGGGCGCGTCGGCCTGCGTCTTGTTGACCCGGGCAACTACGTTACCGCTTCGTCGTCGCCGGGTATCGTGGTCATCACCACCATGAAACCCACCACCGTGCAGTTCACGGTGCCGCAAGATTCGCTCGCGAAAGTGCTGCAGCGCATGCACGGCGGCGCGAGCCTGCCGGTCACCGCCTACAGCAGCGACAACTCCAGGGAGATCGCCACCGGCACGCTCTACGCGGTCAGCAACCAGATGGCGACGAGCACGGGCACGATCACCCTTCGCGCAACGTTCCCCAACGACGACGAAGCACTGTTCCCGAGCGAGTTCGTCAACGTCAAGCTGCTCGTCGATACCTTGCAAAATGCCGTGCTGGTGCCAACGCCGGCCGTGCAAACCGGTGCACCGGGCGACTACGTCTATCTTGTGAACGCGAACAACACGGTGTCCGTGCACAAGGTCACCCTCGGTCCGAGCGACGGCAAGAACACGGTCATTACGTCCGGGCTTGCAGCGGGCAACATCGTGGTTACCGATGGCACCGACCGCCTGAGCGACGGCCTGAAGATCCAGGCCGCTGCGGCAAAACCCGCCTCTGGCGGTGCTGCCGCTGAAGCTCCGGCATCTGGAGCGAGCGCAGCGAGCGGCGCTCAGGGTCAGCATAAGCACGCCCACGCCGGCGCCTCGGGGGCGGCTGCGGCCGCGGCCGATGCAGCCTCGTAGACGCTAAGCCCACGCGCCGATGAATATCTCCCGCCTGTTTATTCTTAGACCGGTAGCTACGCTGCTGCTGATGATCGCCCTCGTATTAGTGGGCCTCGTCGCAGTGCGCGTGCTGCCGGTTTCCTCGCTGCCTAACGTCGACTATCCGACCATCCAGGTGCAGACCTTCTATCCGGGTGCGAGCCCGGATGTGATGGCCACCACGGTGACCGCGCCGCTTGAAGTGCAACTGGGCGAGATCCCCGGCTTGCAGCAGATGACGTCATACAGTTCGGACGGCGCGTCGGTCATCACGCTGCAGTTCGACCTGTCGCTGAACCTCGATATCGCGCAGCAGAATGTCCAGCAGGCCATCAACGCGGCCAACAGCTTCCTGCCGACCGGCCTGCCCGGACCGCCGATCTATGCGAAGGTGAATCCGGCGGACCAGCCGATCCTGACGCTGGCGGTGACCTCCAATTCCATGTCGCTTACGCAACTGGAAGACGCTGCCAACAACCGCCTTGGAACGAAGATTTCGGAAGTGTCGGGCGTGGGTGTGGTCACCGTCAGCGGCGGCAATGTACCCGCTATCCGCGTTGAAGCGGACCCGCACAAGCTGGCGGCCTATGGCCTCAATATCGACGATCTGCGAACGCTGCTCAGCTACGTCAACGTGAGCCAGCCGAAAGGCAACTTCGACGGTCCCGACCTTGATTACACGATCAACGGCAACGACCAGATCAGCGATCCGAAAGACTATCTGAGCACTGTGATCGCCTACCAGAATGGCGCGCCGGTGTTCATGCGCGACGTTGCCAACGTGACCACGGCGCCTCAGGATGTGGAACGCGGCGCCTGGTACAACGGCACGCCCGCGATCGTGCTGAACGTGCAGCGGCAACCGGGCGCAAACGTGATCGCGACCGTCAACCAGATCATGAAGCAGTTGCCGCAGCTCGAATCAACGCTGCCGGCCGGCATGAAGGTCACGGTCGTCTCGGACAGCACCGGCGTGATCCGTTCGTCGGTCTCCGACGCGGCGCTCGAACTCGGGCTGGCGATCATCCTGGTGGTCGCGGTCATCTTCGTGTTCCTGCGAAACGTGCCGGCCACGATCATCCCGAGCATCTCGGTGCCGGTGTCGCTGATCGGCACGCTCGCCGTGATGTACCAGCTGAACTACTCCATCGATAACCTCTCGCTGATGGCATTGATCATTGCCACCGGCTTCGTGGTCGACGACTCGATCGTGATGATCGAGAACATCGTGCGCTATCTGGAGGAAGGCAAGACGCCGCTGGAAGCCGCGCTCGAAGGCGCCGGGCAGATCGGCTTCACCATTCTTTCGCTGACCATCTCGCTGATTGCGGTGCTGATCCCGCTGCTCTTCATGGGCGGCGTGATCGGACGCCTTTTCAGCGAATTTGCGGTGACACTCGCGGTCACCATTGTGCTGTCCGCCGTGGTCTCGCTGACCGTGGTGCCCATGCTCTGCGCGCGCCTCTTGAAGGCTCAGGTCGACCGTCATCCAAGCCGCTTTGAGCGCATCAGCGAAGGCCTCTTCGACAAGACGCTCGCCGGCTACGAACGGGGTTTGCGCTGGGTGCTGGATCACCAGATCCTGACCCTGATGGTAGCCATCGGCACCGTGGTGCTGACCGCCCTTCTCTACATCGTGATTCCGAAGGGGCTGTTCCCAGTGCAGGACGTCGGCGTGATCGAAGGGATCAGCGTGGCTGACAATTCGGTGTCTTACAAGGCGATGGTCACGCGCCAGCGAGCGCTTGCCGATGCGATCCTGAAAGATCCAGACGTGGTCTCGCTCACCTCCTACGTGGGGATCGACGGCACCAACCCCACGCTGAACAACGGCCGCTTCCTGATCAACCTGCGCGACCACGACAAGCGTTCGGACACGGCGCAGGAAATCGCCCGGCGCCTGCAGGACGAAGTAGCGAACGTGTCTGGAATCAAGCTCTATATGCAGCCTGAGCAGGACCTGACGCTCGACACCACGGTCTCGCCGAACCAGTACAGCTTCGTGCTGCGCGGACCAAATCAGCAGGCATTCCAGAAGTACGTGCCGGAACTGATTGCACGCCTGAAAGCCATTCCGTCTCTCGCCGATGTGCAAAGCGATATGAACTCCGACGGCTTGAGCGTGAACGTCGAAGTCAACCGGCAACTGGCCGCGCGTTTCGGCATCACCCCGGCGACCGTCGACAACGCGCTCTACGACGCGCTGGGCCAGCGTATTGTCTCGACCATCTTCCAGCAGTCGGATCAGTACCGGGTGATCCTCGTCGCGAAAGCCGAGTCGCTGCCTAACGTGGAGTCGATCGGCAATATCTATTTGCCGAGCCAGACGAGCAGCACCGGCCAGGTGCCGCTCTCCGGGATCGCCAAGATCCAGATCGTCAAGTCGCCGTTGGTGATCAGCCATCTGGCGCAATTCCCGGCCGTCACCATCTCGTTCAACCTCGCAAAAGACGCGTCGTTGAGCACGGCGGTGGAGCGTATTCACGAAGCCGAGAAGGCGGTCAATCTGCCGCCATCGATCACCTCTTCGCTGCAGGGCGCGGCGCAGGCCTTCCAGGATTCGTTATCAAGCGAGGTGTACCTGCTGATCGCTGCGCTGGTGGCGGTGTATATCGTGCTGGGTGTGCTGTATGAGAGCTTCATCCATCCGGTCACGATTCTTTCCACGCTGCCATCGGCGGGGATCGGCGCGTTGCTCGCGTTGATGATTGCGGGGAGTGACCTCGATGTGATCGGCATTATCGGCATCGTGCTGCTGATCGGTATTGTGAAGAAGAACGCCATCATGATGGTGGACTTCGCGCTCGATGCCGAACGCAACCACGGCAAGGCGCCGCGCGAGGCGATCTTCGAAGCGTCACTGCTGCGCTTCCGGCCGATCCTGATGACCACGCTCGCAGCCATGCTCGGCGCATTGCCGATGTTGCTCGGCAGCGGCACGGGATCAGAGTTGCGCCGGCCGCTTGGCCTCGCGATTATCGGCGGCCTGACCTTGAGCCAGATGCTGACGCTCTTCACCACGCCGGTCATCTACCTGTTCTTCGACAGGATGGCCGAGCGCACGCGGCGCTGGCGCAAACGCAACAAGCCGGACTCTCCTGAGGCACCTGCTGTGGAGGAGGGTACGCCGTGAACATATCGGCGTTATTCATCCGGCGCCCGGTCGCGACCACCCTCCTGGCGATCGCGATCCTGATCTCCGGGGCGCTCGCCTACTTCCAGTTGCCTGTCGCGCCGCTGCCGAACATCGCGTTCCCGGTGATCGTGGTGCAGGCCAACATGGCGGGCGCGAGCCCGAACATCATGGCGTCGACCGTGGCAGAACCGCTCGAACGGCGGCTCGGCACGATTGCCAACGTGGAAGAACTGACCTCGATCAGCTACGTCGGCTCATCGATGATCGTGGTCGAGTTCGGCTTGAACCGCGATATCAACGGCGCCGCCCGCGACGTCGAAGCGGCCATCCAGGCGGCGCGTGCTGACCTGCCGACCACGCTTCGAAGCAACCCGACTTATCGCCAGTACAACCCGGCGGATTCGCCCATCATGGTGCTCGCGCTGACCTCGGACACGCTCACCAAGGCGCAGCTCTACGACTCCGCGGATTCCGTGATCCAGCAGCAGCTCTCGCAGGTCAACGGCGTAGGCCAGATCACGCTGGGCGGCGGTGCATTGCCTTCGGTGCGCGTCGAGTTGCAGCCCGGCAAACTGAATAGCTACGGCCTCGGCCTCGAAGATGTGCGCGCGGCCATCAGCGCGGCCAACGCGAATAGCGCGAAGGGTCACCTCGACCAGGGCGACCAGCGCTACGTGGTCTTGTCGAACGACCAGATCAACAAGGCGGCGCCCTACCGTGACCTTGTAGTCGCCTATCGTGACGGCGCGCCCGTGCTGCTGCGCGATGTCGCGCAAGTCAGGGACTCCAACGAAAATATCCGCAACGCCGGGCTCTATAACGGCAAGTCGGCCGTGCTGGTAATCGTCTATCCGATGCCCGGCAGCAATATCGTCAATACGGTCAGGCAGATCAGGAACGTCCTGCCCGCCATCGAGGCGACGCTGCCAAGCAGCGTTCACGTCAGCGTTGCTGTGGACCGGTCGGAATCGGTCCGGGCGTCGGTGGGAGATACCGAGCGGACCTTGTTCATCGCGGTGCTGCTGGTGGTCGGCGTGGTGTTCATTTTTCTCCAGTCGCCGCGTGCCACGCTCGTGCCGGCGGTTGCGTTGCCGCTATCGATCGTGGGCACGTTCGGGCCGATGTACCTGCTCGGCTACAGCATCGACAATCTCTCGCTGATGGCGCTGACCATTGGCACCGGCTTCGTGGTCGACGATGCGGTCGTGGTCCTGGAAAACATCACGCGCCACCTTGAAATGGGCTTGAGTCCGAAAGAAGCTGCGCTGAAAGGCAGTGGCGAAGTGGGCTTCACGGTGATCTCGATGAGCCTCTCGCTGATCGCGGTATTCCTCCCCATTCTGCTGATGCCGGGGATCGTGGGCCTGCTGTTCCATGAGTTTGCGGTGACGCTTTCCATTGCGATCCTGATCTCGCTCGTGATCTCGCTCACGGTCACGCCGGCCATGTGCGCGTACGTGTTGAGCCACGAGCATGCCGGCCATTCGAAGGCGCGCTGGGCAACCTGGATCGAGTCGCAGTTCGATCGTTTCAAGGACGCCTACTCGCGTTCGCTCACCTCGGTGCTCGACCACTCGCTGCTGGTCATCTTGTTGCTGATCGGCTTGCTGGTAGCGAATGTATTTCTCGCCAAGCTCGTGCCGGCCACCTTCTTCCCGGAACAGGACACCGGCATCCTGATCGGGCAGATCATTGCCGACCAGAGCATCTCCTTCTCGGCGATGGAAAAGAAACTCGCCCAGTTACAGTCAATTGTGCAGAAGGATCCGGCGGTTCAATCGGTGGCGGGTTTTACCGGCGGCCGCGCGCTAAACAGCGCGAACGTGTTCATTGAACTCAAGCCGCTGGCGCAGCGCCATGTGACCGCGACCGAAGTGGTCAACCGCCTGCGGCCCAAGCTGAACGCGGTCTCCGGCGCGCGGCTTTTCGTGCAGGCGCAGCAGGATCTGCGAATTGGCGGACGGCAGTCGGCCGCGGAATACCAGTACACGCTGACAAGCGATGATTCCGCCGCGCTGTTCGAGTGGACACCCAAGCTCGTGACCGCGCTCAACAAGGATCGCAGCCAGCTGACCGACGTTAACTCGGACCTGCAGCAAAATGGTTTGCAGACCTACATCAATTTCAACCGCGCCACCGCGGCTCGCTACGGTTTCGCGCCGAACCAGATCGACAACGTGCTGTATGACGCGTTCGGCCAGCGGACTGTATCGACCATCTACAACCCGCTTAACCAGTACTTCGTCGTGATGGAAGTGGCGCCTGAGTACTGGCAATATCCGCAGACGCTCAACCAGATTTTCTTGAGCACGGCGGCGGGCAATCCTACCGGCTCGCAGCAGACGCAAATGCCGGGCGGGACGGTCACGGGCGTGACGGGTGCGAGCGCGGTCGGCGCGACATCGAGTGCGTCATCGAACACCAATTCGTTGAATTCGAACGCGCAAGCCAACGCGACCAACAACAGCATTTCCAACAGCAAGGGCGGCAGTTCGAGCGGCAGCGCGGACAGCACTTCTGCCGAGACGATGGTGCCGCTGCCGGCGCTCGCCACCTACGTCAACAACCATACGTCGACCCAGGTGAACCATCAGAGCGGGCTGGTGGCTGCGACGATCTCGTTCAACCTCCCCGCCGGCGGCTCGCTCAGCAAGGCCCAGGTGGCGCTCGAGAACGCGGAACGCGAGATCGGCATGCCGGCCAGCGTCCACGGTGCGTTCGCGGGTGCGGCGCAAGCCTACGCGCAGTCGATGGGCACCATTCCGCTGCTGATCCTCGCAGCGCTGGGTGTGGTCTACATCGTCCTGGGGGTACTCTATGAGAGCTCGATTCACCCGCTCACGATTCTCTCGACGCTGCCCTCGGCCGGTATCGGCGCGACCATTGCGTTGCTGATCTTTGGCACGCCGTTCTCGGTGATAGCGTTGATCGGCATCATCTTGCTGATTGGTATTGTGAAGAAGAACGGGATCATGATGGTGGACGTGGCGATCCAGTTGCAACGCAACGAAGGCATGCCGGCCAAGGATGCGATTCATGCCGCCGCCGTCGTGCGTCTGCGGCCGATCATGATGACCACGTTCGCCGCCGTGCTGGGCGCCGTGCCGCTCGCGATTGGTATTGGCCAGGGCGCGTCGTTGCGCCAGCCGCTGGGTATTACCGTGATGGGCGGCCTGATCCTGAGCCAGGTCTTTACGCTGTACACCACACCGGTGATCTACCTGTACCTGGACCGGTTGCGCTTCAAGCTCGTCAAGTGGTCTTCCGGATTGCCGTGGAACCGGCAAGCGGATCAAATGGGGCCACCGGAGCAATCGGGGCAAACGGATACAAAGGCATGAAGATGAAGATTTCCTCCAAACCCCTGGCCGCCGCTGCAGCCCTGCTGCTCGGCGGTTGCATGGTCGGTCCCGACTACCACCGGCCGCAGGTCAGCGTCCCTGCGACCTTCCGGGAGCTGCCCGGCTGGACCCAGGCCGCACCGAATGCTGACGGCCCCAAGGGCGCGTGGTGGACCGGCTTCAACGACCCGTTGCTGGACGAGCTCGAACCGCAGGTGGCGGTCTCAAACCAGACCGTGGCCCAGGACTATGCCAATTACCAGGAGGCGCTCGCTGAAGTAAAGGTGGCGCGTTCCGGCTTGTTTCCGGTCATCGGCGTCACAGGTTCGGGCACCCGGCAACGCAGCGCGACCGGCACGACGAGCACCAGCGCGGCCCGGAGTTTCGGCAATATACAGCCGGTGAACAACTCGGCCTCGCTTGAGGGGAATGTGAGTTGGGCACCCGACCTGTGGGGCTCGGTGCGCCGTACGATTGAACAGAATGCCGCGACCGCGCAGGCCAGCGAAGCCACGCTCGCGAATGCTACGCTCTCCGAACAGATTGCGCTCGCGACCGCCGTGATCCAGTTGCGCACAAGCGACGCCGATATCGACTTGCTGCAGCAAACGGTCAAGGCGTACCAGCACTTCCTGAGTGTGGTGTCGGACCAGGACAAGGCCGGCACCGTCGCGCCTTCGGACGTGATTACCGCGCGCACCCAGCTCGAAACCGCGCAGTCGAGCCTGATTGCGCTCGGCATCTCACGCGCCCAAAACGAGCATGCCATTGCGGTGCTGATCGGCAAGAACCCCGAGGACCTGGTCATCCCGCACAGCACTTCGATGCCCACGTTACCGGCCATTCCGGTTGGCGTTCCTTCGACCCTGCTGCAGCGCCGGCCCGATATAGCGACAGCCGAACGCCAGATGGCGTCCCAGAACGCCGCGATCGGGGTCGCGGTGGC
The DNA here is from genome assembly GCF_047608185.1 of Caballeronia eucalypticola. NCBI lineage: Bacteria > Pseudomonadati > Pseudomonadota > Betaproteobacteria > Burkholderiales > Burkholderiaceae > Caballeronia > Caballeronia eucalypticola. The sequence goes on along the minus strand of NZ_JBLKRU010000016.1, from coordinate 72,397 downwards.
GGCGTACTACCCGACGGTGTCGCTGTCCGCGCTGGACGGCTTCACGCAGTCACCATTGGGCGGCTTGCTGCGCGTGGCCAATTACGTGTGGTCGCTGGGCGGCAGCGCGACTGAAACACTATTCGACGGCGGCGAGCGCAGCGGCGACGTTGCGGCGGCCAAGGCGGCCTATCAGGCAGCGGTCGCCAATTACCGCGGTACCGTGCTGACGGCGTTTGAAGATGTGGAGAATGACTTGTCCGGCTTGCGTATCCTGGCCGAGCAGTCGGACGCGCTGGATGCGGCCGTGCGCGATGCAAACCGTGGCGCCGAGATTGCCTTCAACGAGTATCAGGCCGGCACCGTGGACTACACGACTGTGGCGACCGCTCAGGCGACCCAGTTAAATAATCAGCAAACCGCGTTGAACGTGCAGCAGACGCGGCTGCTTGATGCAGCATCATTGATCGGCGACCTCGGCGGCGGCTGGTCGGACAGCGCGCTGCACGATCCGCGGCATCCGGTGGAGTCGGCTCCGGTGGAAGCGACGAGCGCCACGAGTGCGGTGAGCTCGGTTAGTCAGTAGCGAGCGAATGGGCCTCGCCGGGCCCATTGGCGACGTTTCCTATCGATGCGTATGTCCGAGACCCGGCTGCCCCGGGGCATTGGTGGCGGTGAGCACTGTAGCGTGCTTGCTGCCTGCCGCGGGGAAGGCAATCAGCAACACCACGACTCCGGCCATCAACACGACCGCGAGCCCGATCAGCCCGAACTCCGCGCTACCCGTGTGCATCTTGGTCCAACCTACGAATGCCGGACTCACAAAGCCGCCCGTGCCACCGAGACTCGTGATCATCGCAATGCCGCCAGCAGCCGATGAGCGCGGCAGGAACGTCTGCGGTATCGTCCAGAACACGACGAAGCAACCATACGATGCCGCCGCCGCAAGGGCGAGCAGGCAGACGCCGATCGTTATGTTGTGGCCGGCAGCCGGTAACAACGCAAAGGCAAGTGCCGTCACGGCCGCGCTGCCCGCCACGTGCCAGCGGCGCTCCATCATCCGGTCGGAACTCGCCCCAACAACGTAAGTCCCGATCGCGGCTGCGATGAACACCAGAGCCGACAGTAATCCCACATCCAGCACGCTGGCGACGCCCAGATCGCGAATAATGGTCGGCGCCCAGAAGCCGATTGCATTGAACGGCATCATCACGGCAAAGTACACGAGTGCCGCGAGATAGACGCGCGGATTGGCGAGCGCGCCACGCAGGCCGTCGAGATGGCCGGATCGCTTCGACGTTTCGTCGGCGAGCAGTTCACGCGATATCAACGCCTTCTCGCGGTCGCTGAGCCAGCGCACGTCCGCCGGCGAATCGCCGAGAAAGAAGAACGCAAGGATACCGAGCGTGACGGCGGGCACGCCTTCCAGAAGGAAGAGCCACTGCCAGCCTGGCAAGCCGCCCACCCCGGCGAGCCGCGTCATGATGAGCCCCGACATCGGGCCGCCAATGATCCCCGCCACGGCAGTCGCCATCATCAGGAAGGCGATCACGCGGGCGCGCCTCGCGCCGGGAAACCAGCAGCCCAGGTAGAAGATGATCCCGGGAAAGAAGCCCGCTTCGGTGACGCCCAGCAGAAAGCGCATGGCGTAAAACTGCGTCGGTGTGCGAACGAACATCATGAGGCTTGACGCGAGTCCCCACGCAAACATGATGCGCAGGAGCGTGCGGCGCGCGCCGACGCGTTGCATCCAGAGATTACTCGGCACCTCGAAGAGCACGTAGCCGATAAAGAAAAGGCCGGCGCCCAAGCCGTATGTAGACTCGGAAAAACCGAGGTCGTGCATGAACTGCAGCTTGGCGAAACTGATGTTCACACGGTCGACATAGCTGATCACGTAGCAGAGAAACAGCAGCGGAATCAGCCGGAAAAACACTTTGCGATAGGTGTGCTCGACTTCACCGGGTGTAATGTCGCCCGAGGTTATTGCGCCGGATTGCGGATGGCTTTGCATGAGGGTCTCGCGAAGAATGCGAACTGACTTGGGCGTCGCAGTGTGTGCGACGCCCGGTTTCAAAGCGCGGGCAAGCTCAGGGACACTATCCGTCGACCACCGCCTGGGCGCAATGCTCGCTTTCATATGCCTCGCTGCCTGCCGCCTCGCGCGGCCGCTGGCAGCGCGCGAGCGCATCGCCTGCGCGCACGCCTTTGCCTGCAGGAAGAACGAACAGTGGGTTGATGTCGAACTCCTTCAGACCCGGCGCGAGGTCGAGCGCCATCGCGGACATTGCCACAATTGCGTCCGCCAGCGCATCGATATCGCCCGGCGGCTTGCCGCGCGCGCCGTTGAGTATTGCGTATGCGCGCAGTTCGCGGATCATCGCGTGCGCGTCGGTGTGCGAGACCGGCGCGAGCCGCCACGCCACGTCTTTCAGCACCTCGGCGTAGATCCCCCCGAGTCCGCACATCACGGCAGGTCCGAACGACGGATCGTTCTCGATGCCGACGATCATCTCCACTGCATCGCGGATCTCTTCCTGCACGAGTACACCCTCGATCCGCGCGCCGGGAACGTGGCGCCGAGCGTTCGCGACGATTTCATCGAAGGAGTCTACTAGCATTGCCTCGTCGCGAATGCCGACGCGCACCGCGCCCGCTTCGGTCTTGTGCGGGATGTCGGGCGACTGGACCTTCACGACCAGCGGAAAGCCGATCGACCGCGCGATCGACCGCGCTTCGTCGCGGTTGCGGGCAAGCGCGCCTTTGGGTGTATCGATGCCATAGTGCGCGAGAAGCGCTTGCGCCGCGTGCTCCGTCAGATCGCCCGGGCTCGCGGCGAGCAACGCATGTGCCGCGCTTACGTGACGATGCAACGGCGCCGGTGCGAGTCGTGCCGCCTCCCGCGCGCGGCGTGCCTGCGCATAGTTCGACAGGACCGCGAAAGCGCGCCCGCAGCGCACGGGCGTTGCATAAAGCGGCACGCCGCCCTGTTCGATCACGTCGTACGCTTCGCTCGCCATGTCGCGGCGCGCATTCCAGGCTAGCATCATTGGCTTGTCGGTCGCGCGGTAGACACGCACGATCGCCTCGGCCATCGCGAGCGCGACCTCACCGCTCGCAGCCGCCGCCATGATCGCGATCGAGTCGATGCTGGGATCGTCGGCAATGATCTGCAGGGCGTCCGCGAATATCTTCGGCTCAGCGAGGATGCCTGCGGTCAGGTCGACCGGATTGTTCAGCGATGCGAACGAAGGCACGATGGGCTCGAGCGCGGCAAGCGTCCGCGCAGACAACGGCGCAAGCGTCATGCCGCGTTCGCTGCATGCATCGGTGATCAGGATGCCGGCGCCGCCCGAGAGCGTGACAACGGCGATCCGGTTTCCGCCCGGAAGGCGTTTCGCCTCGAACGCCTTCGCGTAGTCGCCGAGATCGGCCACGTCGGTTACTTCGATCACGCCGGTCTGACGGAACGCCGTGCGATACAGCGTAGACGCGCCGCCGAGATTCGCCGTGTGCGAAGCGGCCGCCTTCGCGCCATCGGTGGTGTTGCCGACCTTCCACGCGAGGAGTGGCTTGCCGGCATCGAGCGCCCGGGTCGCGACTTCGACGAGCCGCCGCGCATCCTTCAACCCCTCGATGTACGTGGCGATTATCGACGTTTGCGTATCGTCGATACACGCATCAACGAGGTCGAGCAGGCTCACGTCGGCTTCGTTGCCGGTCGTGATGAAATGCCGCAAGCCGATGCCGAGTTCATCGGCCATGAGCAACAGCGCGCAGCCAAAGCCACCGCTCTGCGAAATCAGCGAAAGGCCGCCGGGCCGGTAATCCACGCCAAACGGCGCGCCGAAGCCTGCGTAGACGCCGGTATCCGTGCTGACGAGACCCTGGCAATTCGGTCCGATGATGCGAAGGCCAAAGGTCTTGGCAATCGCCGTGCATTCACGTTGCAGCGCGGCCCCGGCTTCGCCCGCCTCCGCGAAGCCCGAGCTATAGACGATCGCGTAACGGATGCCTTTCTCGCCGCACTGGCGCAACATGTCCGGCACGCGCCGCGCGGCGACGAGGATCAGCGCGAGATCGGGCGTCGCGGGCAGGCTTTCGATGCTCGCGTAACACGCGACCCCTGCAATTTCAGCGTATTTTGGATTCACCGGATACAGCGCGCCTTGATAGCCGTGCTGCATGAGAAAGCGCATCGGCTGGCCGCTGATCGATTTAGGATCATTCGATGCACCGATGATCGCGATCGAACGCGGACTGACCAGCCGTTCGATATCGAGCGCGCGCGGCGACTTCATGGCCGCGCTCATGCGGCACGCGCAGCGGTCGTGCCGACGCTGTCCTTCGCCTGCGCTGCTTTCGCCAGTACTTCTTTCGCCTGTGCCGCGCGCCTTAACGTAATCTTCGCTATGTTTAACTGATGGATTTGCGTGGTGCCTTCGTAGATGCGAAATGCACGGACGTCGCGATAGAACCGTTCCACTGCATTGCCCGCGAGATAGCCGCGTCCACCGAGCATCTGCACGGCGCGGTCTGCGACGCGCCCGCACATCTCGGAGGCGAACATCTTGCACATTGACGCTTCCAGCGCGACGTCCTCGCCGGCATCGCGTTTGCGCGCGGTGTCGAGAATCATCGAGCGCGCGGCGTAGATTTCCGTCTGGCATTCGGCGATCAGCGCCTGCACGAGCTGGAAGTCCGAGACTGGCTTACCGAACTGTTCGCGAGTCGAGGTATAAGCGACCGCTTCGTCGAGCATGCGGATAGCGGGACCCGTGCACAGCGCGGCCAGGTGGATGCGCTGCTTGTTCAGCACCTTCATCGTCGTGCGAAATCCCTGCCCTTCCATTCCACCAATCAGGTTCGCCGCCGGCACCCGGCATGCGTCGAAATGCACGTCGCCGACGGGAGAACCCGCCTGCCCCATCTTCTGATACGGCTCGCTCGTCGAGAGGCCGGGCGTGCCGCGCTCGACCAGGAACGCGGAGATGCCGCCCGCCCCCGGGATTGATGAATCGGTGCGGGCCATGACCGTGAAGAGGTCGGCGATGGGCGCATTCGTGATGAAACACTTGGCTCCATCGAGCACATAGTGGTCGCCATCGCGCCGAGCCGTAGTCACTAGCGCGGTCGCGTCGGACCCGGCATCCGGTTCGGTCAGCGCGAACGCCCCGGTCATCACACCCGACGCGAGGAGCGGCAGGTAACGTTGCTTCTGATCGTCGGTACCGTCTGCGACGAGTGCCTCGGAGCCGATGCCGGTGTTCGTTCCGACGCGGGCTCGAAACGCCACCGACGCTTGCGAAAGCGCGAACGCGCCGCGAACAAGTTGCTCCGTCGAAAGTCCCGCGCCGCCGAAGTCGCGCGGGATGCTCCAGCCAAAGTAGCCGAGTCCGCGCATCCGCTCGACGAGATCCGCGGGCACCTGATCCGCCTGCTCGATCTCGTCCTCGCGCGGAATTGCCTCTTCCCGCACGAAACGCGCTACGTCGGCGAGTAGTGCATCGAACTCAGCATCGAATTCAAGGTTTTGTCTGCTCATTGCTGTCTCCGTCATGTGTTCAGCTTATGACTTCACTATCGAACTTTCCGAACTAAAAGGCGCTCGGTGTTCGACTATGCTGAACAGAGTTTGGATATGCAGAACACAGGGCGCAAAATGCGTTAATTGGAGGAGACGCCATGGAACGCAATAACACGCCGGAAACGGCCGCGATCGCGAGCGATTATCTGGATTCGAAGGCGCGCTATGTTCCCGATGAATTCGACGGCGACCGGCAATTCGCCACCACGCTCGCACGTGGCCTCGACATACTGCATACCTTTACGCCGCGCGATTCGCAGCTCGGCAACGCTGAACTTGCTGCGCGCACCGGCATGACCAAGGCCACGATCTCGCGGTTCACCTACACGCTGACAAGGCTCGGGTACCTGCGCGTGAACCGGATGAACAACAAGTTCCAGCTCGGGTCGGCCGTGCTGTCGCTCGGTTATCCGCTGCTCGCGAGTCTCGCCGTCCGGCAAATCGCGCGACCTTCGATGAAGGAGCTGGCGGACCACATCCGCGGCTCGGTGTCGCTTGGCATGCGCGACCGGCTGAACGTGGTGTATCTGGAAAGCAGCCGCAGCAGCACGCCGCTCGGCTTGCCGGCGGACATCGGCTTGAGCTATCCGATCGTTCGCACCGCCATGGGCCGCGCCCTTCTCGCGGCGCTGCCGGGCGAACGGCGCGAGGCGCTATTGAATGAGATCTCGGTCAAGACGCCCGACGAATGGAACACCTTCCGGGACCGCGTGCTGCAGAGCATCGACTATTTTCATGAGCGCGGCTTTTGCGTGTCGTACGGCGATCTGCGGCGTGAAGTGCACGCCGTGGCAGTGCCGATGAGGCCGGCCGCCGATGGTGAGATTCTTGTGTTCAACTGCGGCGTGCCTTCTTATCTGCTCAAGGACGGACAGTTGGAGCGGGATGTCGGACCGCGGCTGTTGTCCATGGTGCGCAGCGTCGAAGCAGCGATGGGAATTTTTTAAGGTGCCGGTGCGGCCGCTCCCTTCAGATCCGGCCCGCAGTCACGCCGCCATCGACCGGCAACACTGTGCCCGTAATCCACGAAGCCTCATTGGACGCAAGAAAGAGCATGGCCGATGCCACGTCAGCAGGCTGACCGTTTCGCCCAAGCGGATGAAACGCATTAAACGACGGCAGCGTTTCCTTCACTTGATCGTCGGTCATGAACGTGTTGTAGACCGGAGTTTCGACAACTGCCGGCGCGACCGCATTGATCCGGATATTCAACGGAGCGAGTTCGATAGCGAGATTGCGGGTCAGCGCATGCACGCCTGCGTTTGCGGCAGAGTATGCGGCTGACGGCGTAGCGCCGATCGCCTGCAGCGCCCAAAGCGAGCCCGTCTGCACGATCGCCCCGCCGCCGCGCAACTTCATTGCACGCGCCGCGGCCTGAGCCATGAAGAACTTGCCCTTCAGGATGATGTCGACGAACTGGTCGTACTCCTTCTCATCGACTTCGAGAAACGGTTTGGGACTGAATACGCCGGCGTTATTGATCAGGATATCGACACCCCCGAACGCTCGCGTCGCCAGTTCAACCAATGCTGCGGCCGTTGCCGGCAGAGCGATGTCGCCGGCGTGATAGCGCACCTTCGCGCCGCTTGGGTCGATGTCCTTCGCCGCCTGCTCAAGCTTCGACAGGTCACGCCCGCCAATGACCACCGATGCGCCCGCCGCAACAAGCTGCTTCGCCACTTCTTTGCCAATGCCGGAACCGCCGCCCGTCACGATCGCAACCTTTAAAGAAAAACTATTCATTTTCGTTACCTTCCTTCAACGTGTTTCGTTGCGCGAATCGCTCGCGCCGGATGTCTCGGACATTACTATCTGGCCGCAATTTCCTCAACGCATGGAAGCAGTGTAGAAACCCCGCGTCGCACGGACAAATCAGTTAATCTTCCCGTACGTTAAAGAAAATCTTTATATGCCATGAAATATCCGGTCCACTTGAACGCGCTTAGAGCATTCGAAGCAAGCGCACGACATCAGAGTTTCTCGGCTGCGGCAACGGAGTTGAACGTCACATCGGCCGCTGTGGGGCAACTGGTTCGCGGCCTCGAAGAGTGGCTTGGGGCGCCACTTTTTCACCGCAGCACCAGCGGTACTATCCGGCTCGCTCCGACCGAAATCGCACAACGCGCGCTACCCGATATCCGTGCCGGTTTTGACAGGCTGGCGCTCGGCCTTGAGCGCTTGCAGGAAGCGTCGGCAAACGGCGTGCTGACCGTGACGACGAGCCCGGCGTTCGCCGCGAAGTGGCTGCTTCCGCGTATCGACCGCTTCCAGCAAGCTCATCCGGAGACGGACTTGCGTCTGGACACAAGCCTCAAGTTGCTCGATTTCGCAGCTCACGGCATAGATATTGGCGTGCGATATGGCGCGGGTAAGTGGCCGGGCCTTACCGCCGAGAAGCTGTTCGACGAAGAACTCTATCCCGTTTGTTCACCCGATTTTCGACGCAAGAACGGTGGCCTTCGGAGCCTGTCCGACCTCAAGGGACGCACGCTGATCCACGACCTTTCAATGGAAACCAGTGCTGGTTTTCCAACCTGGCGCACATGGCTCGAAACGGCTGGCATTAACGATGTCGCGTCGAATCGCGGACTTCGCATTAATAATTCGGCAGCCGTGGTGCAAGCCGCAATCGATGGGCACGGCATTGCTCTTGGCCGGAGCGTCATGGTGCATGACGACATGGCGGCCGGGCGCCTCGTCCGGCTCTTCAGCCGCAAGGCGTGCCCATTGCAGCTCGCGTATTACGTGGTGTATCGGCCTGAGGGAGCGCACTTGCCGCGCGTGTCGGCGTTTTGTAAATGGCTGCGGGCGGAGTGCCTGACCGTGCAGCAAAACACAAAAAAATAAGCGTCATAGCGGTGCGGTCATTGATGTGAGCGTTTTGTCGATGGCATTATTCGTCTACGGCAATCCCCGTCCCAACGCTTCAGCGAGCGCACGAATGTCCTTCCACACCTGGTTTCTTTTCGCCGTAGCGTATCTGGTCACCACCATTTCCCCCGGACCCAACGTGCTGCTTGTCATCCGCAATACGGTCCGATTCGGCAGCCGCGGAACGGCGGCGACCATAGCGGGGAATCTGCTGGCTCAGTTGATCGTCGTGGTGCTCGTGGCCCTGGGCGTGGGCGCGGTACTCATCGCCATGCCGCCGCTGTTCCTCGCCATGAAAGTCCTGGGAGCGGCTTATCTTATGTTCCTTGGCGTAAAGCAGTTAAGAAGCGGGAAGAAAGGCAGGAGCCCCAACGCATCTGCATCAATCAACGCGCTGCCCTCACACTCTCTCGACAAGCGCAAGATTTTTAGGGAAGCGTTATTGGTTTCGGGAAGCAATCCCAAGACCTTGATCTTCCTTTCCGCGTTCATGCCTCAGTTCATCGCGCATGACCAGCCGCTGGCGGCGCAGTTCGTCGTGATGTATCTGACCGTGGCTTGCACCGTGGCACTGGTTCATACCATCTACTCGTTCGGGGTGCGCCGGATTCATGACGGGCTTGGTACTCACCGGTGGGTTGAAGCGCTCAAGCGGTGCAGCGGTCTGATCTTCTTCGGCCTCGGCATCAAGTTGTTGACGGCAAAGCAGACGTAACGAACCGGCCGTACGCGCGAAGCCGGGCATTCTCGTGCGGCATGATTTTGCCGTCGCAAGATACCCCTTTCTCCACTCGCGAGAAAAGGATCACCCCTCCGCCCGAGTTCTCGCCCATCGATTCAATCCAGCGCAAACAAGCAATAACGAAGCCGTTACGAAAAACACTGCGCGCAAGCCGACATGCGCGCCGATCTGCCCACCGATCAGCGGGCCTATCACCTGCCCGCTGAACTGCGCCGATTGCAGATAACCCAGCGTCTTACCGGAATTGTGCTCGGCGACGGCGTGGCGGATTTCCTTGGCTATCGACGGAAGCAATCCCGCGAGCGTCATGCCCATCACGCCGCGAAGAATGGCGAGTTGCCACCATTGGTGAACGAACGCTTGCGGCACCAGCACCACGCTGGTCGCGATCAGACATCCGATAATGACCTTCGAGCTGCCAATGCGATCACCGAGCGCGCCGAAACGCGCGGCCGTCAACATGCTGCCGAACGCCGATGCCGCCATCACGATCCCGGCCATCCGCGCGACATGGTCGTCCGGCACGCCGAGTTGCCCGATATAAACGGTGATGATCGGCTCTATCGACATGTTCGCGAGCAACACCATCATGGCCGTCACCAGCAGCGCGAGGATCACCATTCGATGGATTGTGGGAGGCAATGCCGCGCCGGCGTCAGTCCGCTTTTTTACATCGGTCGCACGATCGAAATCTTCGCGCACGAACACGACGGTCAGCAGCGCAGCCACGGCGATGATCGCGCCGCCAACGAAGAAGGTACCGCGAATACCCACATAGGTCGGCAAGAATCCGCCGACCAGCGGTCCCACGAGATTGCCTGCAAGCGCACCCGTCGACAGTACGCCCAGTGCCCATCCTGCGCGCTCGCGCGGCGCCTGCGTGCCGACCATGACGATCGATGCGGAGGCATAACCGCCGATCAATCCCGCGATCAGCCGCAGCACGACCAGCTCGGTCAGGTTATGCGCAAGCCCAATCAACGACATCACGATGGCCATGCCGACCGCCGCGCGGATCAGCATCGGCTTGCGGCCATAGCGGTCCGCCAGGCGTCCCCAGAGCGGCGCGGTAATCGCGGTGCCGAAGAACGTTGCGCCGAATGCGACGCCCGACCACTGCACGATCGCCGCCGGAGAACTCACGCCCAACTGCTGCACATACAGCGGCAGGAACGGCAGCAACATGCTGAGACTCAGCAGCGTGGTAAATGATCCGAATACGCAGACGAATAGATTGCGCCGCCAGTACGGCGCGTTGCGTTCGGCATAGCCGAGCCTCTGGACACGGCCGTCCGGCGACATAAATGAACTAGTTGCTTGATCCATGTGGGTCTCGATCGTTCTGTCAGGCGTTGAGCGATGGCCGGGCGCATTGGTGTCGATCCGGCTCCCATCGCAAAGAAGTAGACTGCTTGCATATTATCTCAATTTGGGAATATCATGTTTACATCGTTCTCTAATTGAGATTTTCATGGATCACACCAGTCTCGAGATTTTTCGCATTGTGGCCGCTGAACTCAGCGTGACCCGGGCGGCCAGGCGGCTCGGCCGCGTGCAGTCGAATGTGACCACGCGTATCCAGCAACTCGAAGAGGAACTGGGCGTGGCGCTGTTCCGTCGCGACGGCAACCGTCTTACGCTGAGCACCGAAGGCGACCGTTTTCTCGGCTACGCGAACCGCATGCTCGCGCTCGCCGATGAAGCGCGACAAGTGCTCAGTCCCCAAGCGCCCTCGGGCACGCTGAGAATTGGCAGCATGGAGAGCACGGCCGCGGCTCGTCTTCCGGGCCCGCTTGCCGCCCTTCATGTTCAGTATCCCGACGTCCAGCTCAGGATCTCGACCGCGCCCTCGCGGCAATTGCTTGAACAGGTGCGCAGCGGTTTGCTCGATTGCGCGTTCGCTGCGCTCCCGCCATGCGGCGAGATGGCGACAGCATCGGATCTGGAGGCAGTTGGGCTTCACGGGGAACCCGTCTTTCGCGAAGAGATCCTGCTCGTGCTGCCGCGCGGCCATGCCGCAGTCCGCAAGGGCGCGGATATCACCGTCCGTTCGCTCGCGGCTTTCGCCGATGGCTGCAGCTACCGCGTGCTTGCGGAAGAGTGGCTTGGTCAGGACAGGTCGCCGCTCGATATCCAGGAGGTTGGGTCGTACCACAGCATGCTTGCGTGCGTGGCTGCTGGCGGCTGCGTATCGCTCGTGCCGCGCAGCGTGCTCGAATTGCTGCGTGATCCGCCCGATTTTCACACCCAGGTCGTGGCGAAGGTGGATACATGGCTCGTCCATCGAAACGGATACGAGACGGCTGCTTTCAACGCGCTGCGCGAAGCGCTTACGCCATTCATGTCGAAGCTGCCAAAGCCGCCGAAGCTGTCTAACGTAGCGAAGAGGAAATCATCATGAGCACGATTCGTCAGGTTTCATCGACAGCGGGCCAAGGCATGGCGGCGCTGATCGCCGCGCTCGTCATGGCCGTTGGAATGGGGTTCGGACGCTTTGCGTTCACCGGCATCTATCCGGTCATGGTCAGCGATGCCGTGCTGACCGTGCATCAAGGCACGCTTGCGGCGTCGGCGAACTATGCCGGTTACCTGGCCGGCGCCCTGCTGACCGCCGCGGTGCATCCACGCCACTCACGCAGGCTGTGCATGCTTGCGCTTGCGGGCATCGTGGTGTGTCTCGGGGTGACGGCGCTGTTGAGTGCCCCCTGGCTCATCATCGCGATGCGCGGCATCACAGGCGCCGTCAGCGCGGTCACCATGGTCGCGGCTTCGCTCTGGTTGCTGCAACACCGTGGTCATTCGAGCGGCGCGCCCATGCTGTATGCGGGTGTCGGCTTGGGCATCGTGCTGTCGTCGGAAATGCTGATCGCGGGACGTGCGTTCGACCTGCATAGCGCGGGGCTCTGGTGGGTGCTGGCGGCGGGCGCATTGATCCTTGGCGCCGTTGCACTGCCGAGTCTCGATGCGCGTCCCGTTGAAACCTCCGGCACGCGTTCAACCGTGCACGGACACGAGTCCTTCCCTGCGCTCGGTGCGGCACCGCTGATTGCGCTTTACGGATTGGCGGGCTTTGGCTACATCATCACCGCGACCTATTTGCCGTTCTTTGTCAGGAACGCAGTGGGGTCGATCGATCCCATCCAGGTCTGGGCATTGTTCGGCCTGGGCGCGGCGCCGTCGTGCTTCATCTGGCACGCACTCCATATGCGCCTTGGCACACGACGCGCCCTGTTCCTGAATCTCGCGCTGCAGGCGGTCGGCGTAATCTTGCCGGTCCTGTTGCCGAACGCGGTGGGATACCTCGGCAGCGCATTGATCGTTGGCGGCACGTTCATGGGCACCACGACGATTGCGATGCTCGCAGCGCGCCGCGTTGCACACACAATGCGAGTAAGCATTCTCGCGGTGATGACTGCGTGTTTTGGCATCGGGCAAATCGTGGGACCGCTCGTGGCCAATGCGATGTACGCACCGCACCATTCGTTCTCGGGGTCGTTGGAGACGGCGGCTGCGGCGCTGGCCGTGGCAGGTCTGTTTTGCATACGTCTGGGCAAGTCGGAACAGGGATCGGCCGCGGTACAGCATCAGCATTGATGTACTCGTCCGATATCTGGACAAATCCATTCATGGCGTTAGCCGGCTTGCAGATAAAAATGGCAATAGAATAGTCGGATGACTACTTACGCCGCTTTTCTGCGGGCCGTGAATGTTGGCGGCACCGGCACGCTTCCCATGTCCGCACTTCGCACAATGTGCGAGTCCTTGGGCTTTTCCAATGTGCGTACGTATATCGCCAGTGGCAACGTTGTGTTCGAAAGCAAGCTATCGGAGGCATCTGCGAAAGCGAAGCTGGAGCGTTGTCTTGAGACTTATGCGGGAAAGCCTGTAGGCGTTCTCGTTCGGACAGGCGCTCAGCTAGCAGCGGTTCTTGCCGACAATCCCTTTAGCTCAGCGCCACAAAACAAGACCGTCGCAATTTTTCTCGATACAGCGCCTCCCTCCGATCTACTAGACACTGTAAGCGGTCAGCAAACGGAAGAAATCGCGCTCGGCACGCGTGAGATCTACGTGCACTACAAAGACGGAATAGCCCGTTCGAAACTGAAAATCCCGGCTGCCGCAAATGGAACCGCGCGCAACATGAATACCGTGGCGAAGCTCATCGAATGGACGGCAGCCTAGGCGGTTCGTCATGGCTAATTCGCAGAGAAAACGAGGGGTGAATCAATGCTGGATGCAATGACAATAACCGTCTCCATCGATCGCGATTGGCAAGACCTGTACAACGCGATATGGCGTCCCGAAGCATTTCAAAGTTGGGCGTCGGGGCTGTCGGAGTCGACGCTCGAAGCGTGCGGCGATCACTGGAAAGCTCACGGACCGGGGGGAAGCGTGACCATCCGATTCACTGACCATAACCGGTTCGGCGTGATGGACCATCACGTTTACCTCAACGGCGGCGAGGAAGTCTACGTGCCGATGCGCGTCTTTCAAAATGGCGCCGGAGCCGAGGTGGCATTCACATTGTTTCGGCAACCAGGAATGTCGGATGAAAAATTCGAAGCCGACGCCGCTTGGGTAAGACGCGATCTGGCCGCGCTCCGTGAGCAGTTTTCTTGATGATCAATCGATGCGGTTAATGGCGGTGTCGAGATTTCATCGGCAGAACCGATGGTCTGCGCCCGCCAAACAATGCGGAGGAATTGCTGGTGGTAAGTACATAGTTTCGAACCACGACGATCACCGTTGTTATGGAGAACGCATGAGTGCAAAAGCCGATGAACTCGCCCGGAAGCTTGTACGAAATTTTGACGAAGTTGAGAAGACGGCGGAAATTCGATTGCCTCTATACGAGACGCTCAGCGCGCGTCTTGGAACGAACACGGCGGCCAAACATCTAGGTGCATCGATCGATATTGTGGCCGCCGGAAAACGCTCGTGTCCGTATCACTTTCACCATGCGCAAGAGGAAATGTTCGTGATCCTTGAAGGAGACGGGACGCTCCGCGTGGCGGGAGAATTAATTCCGATCAAAGCCGGCGATGTCATTTTCATTCCTCCCGGCCCTGAGTATCCGCATCAGATCATCAACTCATCGGAAGCGCCGCTCAAATACCTCTCGATCAGCACACGGGACGACCCGGAAGTTGTCGAATATCCGGACTCGGGGAAGTATCAGGCGATCGTCCGTGGCAAGGAGGGAGCACCCCTCCTCGTTATTCAGCGCAAGGACAATTCGCTGGACTACTGGGATGACGAACCCTAAGCCTGCGGTGCGGCCATGAAGTCATCTTCAGGCAATGCGATCAGCCGAACTTGGCCAGGTCCTGGAAAATAAGCTGTCCCCAAGTACGGCCCCGTGCCTGGATGAGCAGGCCGCCCTCGCCTATCCTTCCCAGTTCGATCGGCGCGAAGCCGAGCTTATCGACGAGCGTCGATACCGAGGCGCTAGCCGCATCGTCATCGCTTGCGATGAACACGACCCGCCGGCCTCCTTGAGATGTTTTCGATCCTTGTGCCAGAACGCTCGCTGGCAGATGGTTGAAGGCCTTCACCAGCTTCGCGCCTAGAAACGCCTTGGCAACGGCGATTGTCGAGGGTAAGCCGCCCAACTCCTCAGGAGGGACATCGTACGCGTTGGTTGCATCGATCACGATCTTCCCTGCCAGCTTTCGGCTGCCCGCCCGATGTCCTGGTGCGTAGCGAAGGGAACCGCCAGGATGATCACGTCGGCTTTGATCGCGTCCTCAATCCGTTGCGGCGCAAGCGACGGGCCGATCTGCGTCGCGAGCATGTCCAGCGGTCGCCTTGCTGCGACCGCTACTTCGATTCCTTCGCGGGCAAACGCCTGGGCGATAGCCGTCCCAATCTTGCCAAGTCCGATGATTGCGTAGCTCTTTGAACGCTCGTTTGCTAGTGTGCTCATGTCTTTTTTCCTCTGCTCAATAAATACTTCGGAAAACTAATTAATTTTAAAATTTTCGCCCGGATAAATAGTCGGCCCTCTTGCGACTTTCAGACTTGCCCAACGCCACCGTCGTCCATGAGATCCGCACCCGTCATATAGGAACTTTGGTCGGACGCCAGGAAGAGCGCGGCACTGGCCATCTCCTCGGCTCGAGCGAGTCGACCGAGCGGGATCATGTTCAGGTACATCGTCACCAGCGCTTCGCGCTCTTCGGGCGTCGCGGCCTGAGAATCGAGGATCGGGGTATCGGTTACGCCGGGGCTAAGCGTATTGACGCGGATACCGCGATCCTTGAATTCAGCAGCCCAGGTCCGGGCATAGGAACGCAACGCCGCCTTGGTCGCGGCGTAGGTGGTGTGCCCTGGAATGCCCATGACGTGCATGGCCGACGAGACCAAAACAATCGACCCACCCGCTGTCATCAGCGGCAACAGCTTTTGCACAAGGAAGACGGGAGCGCGAGCGTTGAGGTTGAATGTCTTGTCGAAATGAGCGGGCGTGAGGGTATTGATCGAAGCCTGCTCCGTTAAGCCCGCGTTCGACACGATGATATCGGCTACACCCTTTTCGTTCCTTACCGCTGCAGCGACGCGGTCGAGGTCTTCGAGATCCGTGACGTCAGCCTGGAGTGCGGTGACATTGCGTCCGATCAGTTTGGCGGCTTCATCGAGCTGTGCTTGCCGACGGCCAAAGATAAAGACGTGAGCGCCTTCGGAGACAAACCGCTGAGCGATCGCCAGACCAATACCGGTTGTGCCGCCGCTAATAACGGCAACCTTGCCTGCGAGAGTGGGCATTGAAACCTTCCGTCTGTTCGTGAATGACAAGAACAGCATAATTGCTGCCGCCAATAATGATAATGAGCATATTTTCCATAAGATCTATTCTTCAAAAAAATGAGTCGCGTACTATCAATGCCTTCCAAGAACCACGGACGAGCCGGTTATTTCGCTAATGATTAGTTCTGTGGAAGACTAAAAATGGATCGTTTTCACGAATTGAATTCTTTCATCGCCGTGGTTGAAGCAGGCGGTTTTTCCGCCGCCGCGCGCAGAACCGGCGATTCACAGTCCGCTGTCAGTAAAGCGATCGGCGCGCTGGAGAGGCGCCTTGGCGTGGTGCTGTTTAACCGGAGCACGCGCAGCGTGACCCTGACGGATCAGGGGCAGCAATACTATGATCGGACGAAACCGCTAGTCGACGAGATGAATGAAGCCGACAGCGAACTGACGAGCAGCACGCACAATGTCTCCGGTCTGATCAGGATCGCCGCATCTTCTACGTTCGGCCGGCTTCACATTCTCCCGCTCATTCCCGACTTGCTAGCGCTCAATCCCGGCCTTCAGGTGGACCTCATTCTTTCCGACTTTGTGCGGGATATGGTGGACGATCGGATTGATCTGGCAATCCGGGTGGGCCCCGTCAACGAACCTGATGCGGTTGTCAGGCGCGTGGCTAGTACCCCGCTTGTCTGCGTCGGATCACGTCGCTACTTCGAGCAACGCGGAATACCGAAGACCCCCGCCGAGCTCGCTGGTCACAACTGCCTTCTATATGGCGGTTTGATGGAGTCAGTAAACTGGCCGTTTGTAGGACCGGAAGGTCGATTCAGCGTCTCAGTTCGCGGAAATCTTTCATCCAATAGTGTGGAAACGATCCGGGCCGGTGTTCTCGCCGGTGTGGGAATCGGGCTGTTTGCCAAGGTCTCTCTTGCCGACGAACTCCAGCATCCGGACGTGATCGTAATTCTCGAAGAATTCATAACCGACGTCAGGGACATAAGCCTGATCTGGCCGAAACGCCGGTATGTACCGGCACGCGTGCGCCGTGCGACTGACTTTTTTGCCGCCGCTTTACCGCTGCGTATTTAGGCAAACAGAATCAATCGGGCCGGGAAGGATCCAAGCGAAGCGCGGAGAGGCGGATCGATTAAACGGGTAAATGGTGACCCATAACGCGTGCTGCACCTGAGCCAGCCGTATCGAACTCAACATGATCGGAAACAGCCGGCGCATCCGTTTCATCGATCGCCAAGCAGTCCCCGGGACAAGAGATGCGCTACAACTTGGAACTATACTGAGGCACTTGGAGGCTTCAATGGCTGATCACGACCGACTACATCCACTACGTCCGTTCCTGAAGAATTGGGTTTGGGAGCATGGGCGAATTGGGACTCGCTATCTCGACTTCGTCGACGGCGAAATCAAGTTCGATGAAGGCAAGAAATCGCATTTCGCCGCCGAAAAGTATATCTATGTGCCCCTGGATAAAGGCGCCAAGGACGATGGCTCCGCAGAAGGTCCCGCGATCCAGGACGCGGGCCTTGCGCGATTTTTGCGGGCAGCGCAATTAGGTACGCCGGAAGACGCCGGTTCTATCGCGGAGGTCCAGCGCGCCGTGCAGGATTGCGTGGAACTTGGCCTGTTCAGCGCCTATCAACTGGAGGCTCGCGAAGCGATGGCCCGCTATGCAGAGGAGGCCATGTTCGATGACGAGATCCGCGCGGCCGTTGTTGACGACATACGGCGTACCTATACCGGCATGCGCGAACAACTGGCGCTCTACGATTTCAGTGTGCTCTACGGCTTGCCCACGCCGCTGCTAATCAACGAGACACCCTTCATCGACTGGCGTGTTCGCGTCAATCCGGGACTTCCGTTTGTATCGCTTCCGTTGGGACCTTATTGCCTGCTGGTCGGCGCGGTATCGGGCAGGAAGAGCCGCGTTGGCCCGGTGGTCTGGAAGGCCGCCAGCGCGATGGGCCCGCTGAAGGACCACAACCGCCTGATCGCGCAGAACACGCGTCTGTGGCTGGTGGCGACTACGGATGATCAACTTGTCGCGCCACAAGCCCGCCTTGCCGCCGTCATTGGCGCCAAACAGGATGATACGAAGCCCTGACTGCTGACATCGAATCCAGCCTTGTCACGCTGATTTGCCAGAACCCGAGGACGGCCATCGCCACCTTTCCGGCCTCGCTGATAACCACGTGCCTGACGCGCTACGGCTCCGTTCCGCTGAAACTGTTACTCTTCCCCATTCTCGACCGCAGCCTGGTCGCACGTGATGGGGCCAAGTCCAAGTGCCTGGCGTCAAGCAAGACAGGATTTTGAATGTTCGGTTTTCTACGCAGTTATTTTTCCAACGATCTGGCCATTGATCTCGGCACCTCAAATACGCTGATCTACATGCGTGGCAAGGGTATTGTCCTCGACGAGCCCTCGGTCGTATCGATTCGTCAGGAAGGCGGTCCGAATGGCAAAAAAACCATTCTCGCCGTGGGCAAGGAAGCGAAGCAGATGCTTGGGAAGGTGCCGGGCAACATTGAAGCTATTCGCCCGATGAAGGACGGTGTGATCGCCGACTTCAGCATTACCGAGCAAATGATCAAGCACTTCATCCGGATGGCGCACGAAACCCGCATGTTTGCGCCATCGCCGCGGATTGTTGTATGCGTGCCGTGCGGATCAACTCAGGTCGAACGACGCGCGATCAAGGAAGCCGCGCATAGCGCCGGCGCGTCGCAGGTGTACCTGATCGAAGAACCCATGGCGGCCGCAACCGGTGCCGGCCTGCCCGTGTCCGAGGCGACCGGATCGATGGTCGTCGATATCGGTGGCGGCACCACGGAAGTTGGCGTGATTTCACTTGGCGGCATTGTGTACAAGGGGTCGGTGCGTGTTGGCGGGGATAAATTCGACGACGCTATCGTCAACTATATTCGACGCAACTACGGCATGCTGATTGGTGAGCAGACAGCTGAAGCCATCAAGAAGGAGATCGGCTCCGCGTTCCCGGGCTCGGAGGTCAGGGAAATGGACGTGCGGGGCCGCAACATGTCCGAAGGTATTCCGCGTAGCTTCACGGTCTCGAGCAATGAGATCCTTGAAGCCCTCTCCGATCCGTTGAACCAGATCATTTCAGCGGTGAAAATCGCGCTTGAAAACACGCCACCTGAACTTGGCGCCGATATCGCCGAACGCGGCATCATGCTCGCGGGCGGCGGTGCGCTGTTGCGAGATCTTGACCGTCTGCTTGCAGAGGAGACTGGCCTGCCGGTGCTCGTCGCTGAGGAGCCGCTGACGTGTGTCGTGCGCGGTTCTGGCATGGCGCTTGAGCGTATGGACAAATTTGGTAGTGTCTTTTCCTACGATTGAAAATTGGTTTTCGTTCGCACTTGGTCGGGGGTTGGGCGGTTTGGTTTGCGGGGGGCAGGGGTGGTATTGGGGTGCCAGGTTCCAAGGTTAGCGGCCTGGTTCAATGCCGAGTTGCACGGGTTCTGCGTTAGCGGCCTGGTTCATTGCCGGGTTGCTGCTTTCCAGGTCTTCGCGCGTTATACGTTGGATGTTTTCTTTATCACTATTAGCCACTGCGCGTGGCGGCGCGTCATTTCTTTTTCCAAAGCGAAAAAGAAACGAAGCAAAGAAAACGCTTTTAACAGCTCTACCCTAAGTGTCCACAGCGTGCAGTTCCATTTCATGGGTGCCCCAAAAGCACGGTGCTCGCCAGAGCCACGGATGTGTGAACCCCTCTTTCTCCGAACACAGATACCCCACGCTTCGCCACCAGTGTTTGAACCTGCCCAAGGTACACCCCGCGCTATCCGCGGAAAACCACCCACCGAATTTGTACGCATACCGAACCACTTTGCAACCTGTCAATAAATGAGGGAGCAGATTGGGTGAGGCCTAACCCCGAAAATCGCGGCGCAACCTGAGCAGCTAACCCGCGAAGAACTATAGCGGAAGATACGTGTGAGGCCGTGCGGGTCCGTGGGGCACTGGTGCTTGCCCGAGAGCGTACGGGGCGAAGCGTTTTAATGTCAGGATTCGCGAGAAGGAGGGTTTCAAACATCCTAAGCTCTTGCGAGCACCGTGCTTTTGGGGCACCCATGAATCAAAACTGCACGCTGTGGACACTTAGGGTAGTGCTGTTAAAAGCGCTTTCTTTGCTTCGTTTCTTTGTCGCTAAGGACCAAGAAATGACGCGCCGCCACGCGCAGTGGCTAATAGTGATAAAGAAAACATCCAACGTATAACTCGCGAAGACCTAAAAAGCAGCAACCCGGCATTGACCCAGACCGCTAACGCAGAACCCGTGCACCCCGGCATTGACCCCGACCACGCCCGCCCCCAAACCCGGCCACGATGCCATCCGCAAAATCTAGAACAACTTCTGCCACTGATCCTGCTTGTGCATATCCGCGCGCGTATTAATCTCGATCAGAATGCCCCCCGGCGAACGGCAAAAGAACCGCGAACCACGCGAGTTGTTAAAGACCTCCGTTTCCATGCGAACGCCGTCCTCCAGAAATTCCTCATACAGGGTATGCACGTCATCCAGGCTGTCGACTTCCAAGCCGAAGTGGAAGTTCTTGGGCCAAACCGGCACCTCTTCCGCCACATGGTCCAACACAATGTCAAAGCCATTACGTTTGAGCAGGCAACTCTCTCCCGCGGCAACGATCTCGCAACCGAGATACTTCTCAAAAAATGCAGCCGTCTCGGCTACGTTGGTCGTGGGAAAGCTCAGGTGGTTCAGCTTTGCTTCTTTATGAAGATTCATGATCGGTCTCGCAGAAAAGTTGATATGTACCGCAGAGCGATTGCCTACCGACCAGCCCTAAGTGCCTGAGCTGATCGTGTGTTGCTCCACGGGGTCCATTTTGCGAGTAATTGCTCTATTTTTAAACTCGCATTGACCAACTAGCCTGCATCAGCGGATATAGCAATACTGGCGTGGGTTTCACGCGTCGGCCACCACACGGATACGAATAATTAATCGCTTTTCGGAGTCACCTTTTTCCGGGTTCGTGGCAACTTTTCAGGCTGACGATCCACGATCCCCATATACCCGAATATGGCACGGCCGACGCGGCTTTCCAGACCTCTTCGATCCGTTTCGCCACGCTCTCCCGCTGCATCCACGATGGCGCGAATCACAGCGACAAGGTCGTCGATCGTAATCTCCATCTCCGTCTGCGGTGGAATATCTTCATGCACGAGAATCTGCCGGATCACTTCACGAAAAGCGGACTTCGATGCCGCCAACTCATTGGCAATGACGGAGCGGTTTTCCTCGAAGTCGAGCGCGCGTGCAAGCGCTGGACGACGCAGTTGCTGACGAACGCAAACTGTAATCAGATGCCTCAATGCCTTCTGACCTGTCGGCTCGTTCAATGCGCCCTCAGCCTCCGCAAAGAACACGGCCCCTTCCCGCTCGCTAAGGGCAACAATGAGCGCGTCCTTGTTCGGAAAGTATTGATACAGCGAACCGACACCAACTCCCGCGCGCTGCGCGACCAGATTGGTATTCATCCCTTCCATCCCCTTCGTTTCAAGCACGCGGGCCGCTGCCTCCAGAATCGCAGCAACGGTTTGTTCAGCACGCGATTGCTGCGGAATCTTTCGGGGCTTTAATGATTGACGCCGGGGTTTCGTCACGATGCAACCTGATAAAAAGCGAGTTTTAACTCGGATTCTACAGCCTGACGCACGAGCCTTTTTAATCTGCAGCAAATTGCAGCGATCGTCTGGTACCTCGCAACGTAGTACCTCGGACTGCCATCCTCCAGCTCACATACGCTGATTGGTTCGATCATCGGCGTCGGCCCGATGAATCAATTGATGCGTGGTCCCTCCTGTACCAGCGGCGTCCATTGCGTTGGCCGCAGCGCTCTATTGGCTATTTCGGGTAGTTGCTTGAGCACAACTGCCACGCTATCGCGCCTTGCTTGCCGCTGCAACCCACTGGTCGAATTGCGGCTTGTTGCTCGCAAGCCAGTCATCGGCAAGCTTCGTGATCTGCATCGTCGACCCGCCATTTTTGCTGATTGCGTACTCCCACTGCGACCATGTCGCGACCGGGATCTTGATCTGTTCGATTAGCATCCGGATCGCAGGATTGGCAGCGATGAACGTCTTGTTCGCCACGGTATCGAAGTTCCATGACGACATCGCCATCCGGCACGGATCGGCGCCGCCGGCACAGCCCTCTACGCCTTTGATAAGCGCAGAACCCTTGTTGGGTACGTTAGGCGGCAAGGCATCGGCGGGCGTAGGCAGCCACACCACATCCTTTCCCGGAACCAGCGCGTTGGTTGCCCACGACGGACTCCAGGCGTAGAAAAATGCGGGCTTGCCGGCCTTCACGCGCGTCACTGCATCGACCATCAATGCCTCGTATTTTCCCCGCACCGCGTGGACATTTTGCTTGAGGCCGAATTTATCCAGTTGATAATCCACCACGTCTCCGCAGCTCCATCCGGGGTCGCAGCTAATCAGTTCCGCCTTGCCGTCGCTGCCGAAGAGCCCCGCAATCTTGGGGTCCTTCAATTGCTCCAGACTGGTGATGTTGTGTGCAAGCGCCGTCTTCCTGTCGATCACATAGCCATTGATGCCGCCACCGACGATCATGCCGTTGCCGACCACTTCCGCCTGTTTTTCAACAGCGCGAAAGCCCGGCTCGCGCTGGGGAAAATTCACATCGGTCGCGATGTCCGCGTCGCCCTGCGCCGCCGCCTGGAAGAAGAGCGTGGTGTTCATCGTGCTTAACTTCACGTCGTAGCCGAGCGCCTTCATCGCTTTCATCACGATCTGTGCCGCGACGTAGTTCCCACCAAGGCTGTCACCCTGCGCGTAGCGAACCGTCTTGCCGTCGCCGGGTAAGGCCAGCGCAGCTGGCGTGGCAGCACCCACGCTCGCCGACGTCAGGCCGACCACTGCGACGGCAGCGAGTGTGCTTACAGCCCGGACAAATGCTCTCATCAATGCTCCTCTTTCGTGATCGTTTGATCGTCTGGCTTTTAAACCAGACGCGCTTTGAGTACGCTATTTTTACAGCGCCTTTTCAGCATCGTGGGCCGTGTCTGGCGGCGTGCTCCTGGGAACCCGTCCACCGCGAATAAACCTCGCCAGCACCGGCAGAAGCGCGCTCTTGGTGCCGCCCTTCGACTGAGCCAGCTTCTGCGTGATGCGATCGAGCATCATCGCGAGCAGCACGATGGCAATACCGCCAATAGCCGCCTGACCGACATCGAGACGACCCAGACCTTGCAGCACCACCAGCCCCAACCCTTCCGCGCCGATCATCGCGATCACAACCGACATCACCATGGCGGTGAGCACGGTCTGGTTAAGGCCGCCGAGGATAGTCGGGATAGCTAACGGCAACTGGACCTCCCAGAGAAGCTGGCGTTTATCCGCGCCGAAAGCCAGACCCGCCTCCACGATCTCATGATCGACCATGCGAATCCCGAGATGGGTGAAGCGGATCAGCGGCGGCATGGCCGTGATGACGACTGCGACCTCACCCGGCACCGTACCCACGCCAAAGAGCATCACGACGGGCACGAGATACACAAATGTCGGCGTGGTCTGCATGATGTCCAGCACCGGACGCACGATTCGCCAGACCCGGTCGCTGCGTGCACACCAGATGCCGATCGGAATGCCGATGACCGCGCAAAACACAATGGCGGTCGCGATCAACGAGAGCGTTGTGATGGCTTGATCCCAGACACCAAGCATCGCGATAACGATCAGTCCCACCAGGGTAAACGCAGCAACTCCAAGGCTCGCCAATCGCCATGCGAGCAGGAACATCAACAACAACATGAACGGGAACGGGATCGCGTGAAGCGCGCTGTCGTTGAAGTTCAACAGCCGCTCAACGGGCCATTTGATAAGCAGGAAGAACGGCCGCAAGTTGAGCGCGATCCATTGCACTCCGTGCTGGATCCAGTCGCCAACCGGCAGGCCTGCGAGGTCATCGGCTTTAATTAACATGGCGTGCTCCTGCGGCGCCCGGAGCGCCAATGCCGGCCAATATTTGCCCGGCTTCCAGGCGGCCTATCAGCCGGCCGGTGTCGTCTATGACGCCGATTGCGCCGCCGTTGCGATAACTGCCGGCGACATCGACGAGCTTGGTGTCGGCGGGCACGCACGTAAAGCGGCTGTCCGGCCGGGGCATCGCGCCGCCGCGCGCCAGTTCTATCTCGGACGCCGTCACGGTGCCGAGGATGCGTTCATCGGCGTCGAGCATGAAGCCCGGTCCCGGTTCGCCGGATGGGTCGCCCAGAACGATTCCGTTAGGACCACGCAGGATGGTCACGAGCGATGTCATGACCGAGCCGGCATCGAAGAGTCTGCCGCGATCGACTTCACGGGTGAACGCAGCCACGTATTCGCTGCCGGGTTCAAGCACGATGGACTGCGGCGTGCCTTCACGCACCAGCTTTCCCTCCGACATGATGGCGATGCGCGAGCCGAGCTTCAGCGCCTCCTGGAAGTCGTGCGTGATGAACAGGATGGTCTTGCTCAACGTACGTTGCAGGCGCAGCAACTCGTCCTGCATCTCGGTGCGGATCAGCGGGTCCAGCGCGCTGAACGCTTCGTCCATGATGAGGATATCGGCGTCGGTGGCGAGCGCTCTCGCCAAGCCCACGCGTTGACGCATGCCGCCGCTTAGTTCATGCGGCATGTGATAAGCCCATCGCGCAAGACCGACCACGCTCAACACCTCTTCCGCGCGCTTGCGCCGCTGCGGAGCCGACATGCCCCGTAGCTTCAACCCAAACTCGACGTTCTCAATCACACGCCGGTTAGGCAGCAACGCGAAATGCTGGAAGACCATGGAGATGCGATTGCGCCGCACTTCGCGCAAGCCGGCTTCATCGAGCGTGCAGATGTCCTCATCGTCCAGCAGGATCTTTCCTGCGCTCGGTTCGTTAAGACGATTGATACAGCGTGCAAGCGTAGACTTGCCCGAGCCCGACAATCCCATGATCATGTACATGGCACCTGAGGGCACGCTTAAGGAAACGTCGTCGAGTCCTACTACCTGGCCGAGCGTCTCCTGCACTTCCGACTTGTTTTTCCCGGCGTTCAACATGGCCAGGGCGCGCTCAGGCTTGTCCGTGAACACCTTGTACAAATGCTCGATCTTCAAGCGCTCGGTCATAGCCTCTTCTCCTCATGAGAGCCAGCGGATTGCGAAAATTGGGAAAGATGCTGCAACGGTGAAAAGTCCGTCGGCACGAGAATCCTGTTTTCCGCCTGCTCGATGTTCTCTGACAGCTTGGGCAGGAAAGCCTGCCATCTTGAATCATTCGCCAGTTGCTGACGGCGGCGCGCCCGGTCCTGAAGGTCTGCGTAAGCCCACCAGTGCGTCACCTGGCTCAAGGGGCCTATATCAGACGTGAAGTAGCCCACGAGCCCGCCAAGGATCGGTTGCTGGATCGCCAGCCCCTCTTCCCGCACAAGTTGAAGATAACGGCTCATGCAGCCGTTCCTGATTCGATAGATCCGTTCTTCGACAATCATGAGCGCAACTCCTTATCTTCACCCGCCAGAAAGCGGCGCATCAGCGCGGCGACAAGATCCGGCGCCTCGATCAGGATCGAATGCCGTAATCCCGGCAGGATCTCGAGTTGCGAACGGGGAATGCGCTCGTGCATGAAATGCGCCATGCGCGGGTTGGAGCCTTGGTCCTCTTCTCCGGTCGCGATCAGGGTCGGCACCCCGATCTGATCGATAAGACCGCCAAAGTCCGTTTGCGCCAACACGCGATAAGCGGCCGCGTAGCAATCGGGATCATTCTCGGCGTTACGCTGGCGCATGCGCGCGACCAACTCGGGATGACGCTGCTGAAACTCCTCGGTAAGCCACCGCGACACCGACGCATCGTAGTGCGAGCCCCGGTCGCCGGATTGCAGCGCAGCAAGCCGCGCTGCCACCCGTTCACGCTCTTCGGGCGTGCGCCCGGCCACAGTAGCCAGCAACACGAGTTTCCTCAGGCGCGCCGCATGCGTGAGCGCCAGCCGCTGCGCGATCAGGCCACCGAGCGAGAAACCGGCGAGGTCGAATTTTTCGAAGCCCACATGGTCGGCAAGTGCCAACACGTCGCCCACGAAATCATCGATTTCATAACGGCCCTTGATCAGCGATGAGCGCCCATGACCACGCAGATCCAGCGTCAGGATACGGAAGGTATCGCTCAATTTTGCTGCGACGCCTTCCCAGGCATCAAGACTCGACCCCACGCCGTGGATGCAGACCAGCGGGCGCGAGCCTTCACCCTGGAGCCGATAATTCAGCACCACGCCACGGCCGGTGAATGTCTGATCGGGAGCAGTTTGCGCTGTTGAAGTCCTGGCGGCGTCCATGGGTCAGTACCCCGCAGCCGCGACGCTCGGCTCGCCCTGTGGATCCTGTTTTCGTCCGGCATCGCGCGCGGCAAAATGCGGCATCACTTCATCGATGAAGAGACGCAACGTCTTGACCTGCAGCTCGAACGGCAGGTTGAACGAGAGGCCCAGGCAATATTGATCGACGCCCTGGTCTTCGTAAATCTGCAGCTTCCGGATCACCTCGTCGGGCGTGCCGAACATCAGGTTATCGCGAATGTTCGCGGGGTCGTAGTTGGCACGATTCGCCACCGTCTCGTACGGCACAGGCTCAGGAAAACCATCCTTGACGGTGCCAATGTTCTGCATCAGGTTTTCGAAGGTGCGGCCGTAATCCACGCTGTGGCGCACGGCGGTTTGCCAGTCATCGGGGTGATCGTATACGCAGGTCCGCCGCTGCATCATGAAGCGCGGGCGCGCACGCTCGGGATGGTCGGCCACGGCCTTGCGGAACTTCTCGCCCAGCACCGCGACTTCAGCCGGCGGCGCGGACAGCGGCGTAGACAAGATGTTCGCACCAATGCCAACCGCCCAGTCGAAACTGCCGGGGTCGCGTGTGGCCACCCAGATGGGCGGATGAGGTTGCTGCAATGGCTTGGGCACGGACGTCGCCAGCGGAAACTTCCAGTAGTGTCCGTCATGAGCGTAATCGCCTGCCCAGAGCTTCTGCACGGCCGGCACGAGTTCCTTCATATACCCTACGCCCTCCTGCTGAGGAATGCCGCCGGCCATGCGATCGAACTCGTACTGATACGCACCGCGCGCAATCCCGAATTCGAGGCGTCCACCGGTCAGGTGATCGCACATGGCGGCTTCGCCAGCGAGCCGGATTGGTGACCAGTACGGCGCGACCAGCGTCGCTGTCCCAAGCCTGATGCGCTGCGTGTGCTGCGACAACCAAGTCAGGATAGCGAACGGATTAGGCGAGACGGTGCATTCGATCGTGTGATGCTCGGCGGTCCAGAGCGTTTCGAAGCCGCCTTCGTCGGCCATGCGCGCCAGCGCCAGCATATTGGACATGGCCGTCGACATTGAATCCTTCGGCGAGAAACGCTCCATGCTGATTGAGATGGCAAATTTCATAATGAGTCTCTTGATTTGGATTTTTTGGCAACGCGCATGGCTCAGCGCAAACGAATGACGAACGGGTCTTGCATGGCGCCCGAGTAGTCGATCACGACGTTCTTCAAACGCGAGAACTCGCGCATCACTTCAAAGCCGCCGCGACGCCCGTAACCGCTTCGCTTGGTGCCTCCGTTCGCCGACATATAAGCCGCCGAACGATAGGTGTTCACCCAGACCGTGCCCGCCTCGATGTCGCGTGCAAAGCGCAGTGCGCGGTCAATGTTCTGGGTCCAGATGCCCGCGGCCAAGCCGTATTCGGTATCGTTGGCGAGCGCGATGAGCTCCTCTTCCGTGTTGAACGGAACCACGCCCACGACCGGTCCAAAAATCTCCTCCTGCATGAAGCGCATCTCGTTGCGGGCCTGCGTCATCACGGTCGGCTCGAAGTACCAGCCACGCGATAACGCCGAGTCTTTGGGTTGTCCTCCGCCGATCGCGATCTTCGCGCCCTCGCTCACGCCGGACGCAACGTAACCCACCACTTTATCTAGCTGACTGGCAAGAGCGAGCGGTCCGATATCCGTGTCGTCGGCCATCGGATGTCCGACCTTGACGCGACGCGTGCGCTCGACCAGCGCCTCGACGAAACGCTCATACACCGGTGCCTCGACGAAGCAGCGCGAACCCGCCACACAGGTCTGCCCGGCTGCCGCAAAGATGCCCGATACAACGCCGTTCACCGCCCTATCCACGTCGACATCGGAGAACACGACATGTGGCGACTTGCCGCCCAGTTCCATCTGGCAGGGAACGAGATTTTCCGCCGCGTTGCCCGCAATCTTGCGACCGGTCACCGTGCTGCCAGTGAACACAAATTTAGCGATGCCGGGATGGCGCGTGAGTGCATCGCCGGTCGTCGCGCCGTCACCCGTGACGACGTTGAATACACCCGGCGGAAAGCCCGCTTCGATAGCCAGTTCAGCAAGCGCGAGCGTTGAAGCCGTCGCGTGTTCCGACGGTTTGACAACGATCGTATTGCCTATCGCGAGACACGGCGCGAGCGTGCCCGTGAGCATCATCAGCGGCGAATTCCACGGGATGATCATGCCGACCACGCCTATGGGCTCACGCAAATTGAAGTTCAGCGTGTCGAGTTTGTTGACGGGGATCGTATCGCCCTGAAGCTTGTCGGCCATCCCGGCAAAGTAGAGATACGAGTCAGGGATAGCCCGCATCTGCGCGCGCATTTCCTTGATGAGCTTGCCGTTGTCGCGGCATTCGATCAACGCCAGTTCGTCCGCGTTGGCGAGCACGAGATCGGCAAGACGGCGCACCAGTTTGCCGCGATCGGTTTGCGTGATCCGGCGCCACGCAGGGTTCTTCAATGCAGCTTGCGCCGAGCGCACAGCGGCATCCACGTCGTCGGCATTGGCTTGCGCAAACTCATACCAGGGAGTAGCCGTGGTGGGGTCATAACTCGACACATATTGCCCACTGCGTGGAGTCGTGAACTCTCCATGAATGAATAGATTCTGTCTCGACCCTTGCAAACTTTCGACTGTCGTTTTCATCATGTCCTTTCCAGATTCAAGGTTGCGAATGCTGCAAATGCTTCATATGAGGCTGCGCTGCACTGACCATCGCGACGCGGCCGCCATCGTGTGAATCCATGTAAATGCCGAACCGCCCGCCAGCGCTTTCGTTCACATAACGCCGCAGCATTCCCCGTATTTCCGTCGTCGGGATGTCGTCGTAGGGAAGCTGGTCGAGCGGGAAGAAGCGGAAGTTCTCGGGGATCTCGCAAGCCGCACGCGGAAGCGCCAGGCGGGCGCGGTAGATCAGGTAACCGGAGTCGCTGCCGGCTGCATCGAAGACGGAATAGAGGAACGTATCGTCGGGCAGCAACTCCAGGTCGTCTCCGCCTGCAATCGGAAGCCGGCCATTGACGAGCCGGTGCGGTGCACTGGGCAGCGTCCAGCCATTCTTGCCATCGCTTGCCAGCAGCAATGATCCTTCGGCCTCGATGAGATAACCGACGATCATGTTGTGCGATGAGAGCCAGCCCGGCGGCAACGGATTCTTGACTTGCGCATAGCGGCCGCGGCAAAAGCCGAGCGGCGCTGAAGGACTGGTTCCAAAGGCCTGGACGCGGCCGATGAGAATCGTGTGGTCACCTGCATCAACGCGGTCATGGACCGTGCAGTCGAACCATGTCAGGCATTCGGTCAGCACGGGCGCGCCAGTGTGGACGCCGTCATGACTGACGGCAGCGAATTTATCGGCGGATTTGGAGGCGAACAGATTGGAGACGTCGGTCTGCGCTTCGTGCAGCAGATTGACGGCGAAGTGACCGGTATCCTGGAAGACGGGATAACTCGACGCACCCTTTCCTACGCATACGAGGAGCAACGGCGGATCAAGCGACACCGACGTGAACGAGTTCGCCGTCATGCCACGCGGACGGCCTTCGGCGTCGCGGGTGGTGATGATCGTCACCCCTGTCACGAAGGTGCCGAACGCTCGGCGCAAGGCGACCGGATCCACGGCGACGGGTTTATCTGAAACTTCGGCTTGCATGTACTTCACCTCGAACGTCGTTACGTTGAGGTCTAAGTTAAGCCATGCAAAATCCGATATCTTCCGCTGGATCGAAGGACATCCGAGCCTGATTACCCTCTCATTCGAGGTACTGACTTAGCGCGCTTCGCTGACGGTATGCTGTTCTCAACCAGGCTATGCAGCTGCAACGCAAGCTCGATCGCGAAACGCTGCTCAGGCGTTTCGACCTGGATGCCAAACAGGTCCGAGATCCGCGACAGGCGATACCGCAGGGTGGTCACGTGAAGGTCCATCGCATCGGCGCAATGCTGGCTGCGGCAGCCTGAGCGGACATAGGCAGCGAGCGTTTCAAGGTAAGCGGACTTGTGCTTCTTGTCGTGCTCCACTACCCGGCCTATGGCGCCGTCAATGAAGCTGCGCACATCGGCGGAATCAGCGGCGCCGATCAGCATGGGCAACGGTCCGAAGTCAGGGACGGTCATCGCACCGCGTCTGCCGAATGTGCGGGCCACCCGGATCATGCGCCAGCAGCGCTCCCATTCGTTCGCAATCGATTCGAGCCCTTCGCATGTGTCGCCAACGACCACGATGGGTTCACTGCCAAACGAACGGAACAAGGTCTCGGAGACGCGCTGCGCCAGTCGCGCAACCCGGTCCAGTTCTACGCCCTCCTCATGCGGCACGAGGCACACCAGCGCGCCGCCAACCGTCACGATGTGCACCGCAACATGCAGTTGCGCGGCAAGCAGCGCGACCGCGCGATGCGCATCGACAGAGAGATCCGCGGACGCATCCGTGCGATCCGGAAAATCGGTCACGAGCATGCGCATGGGCGCCGCGAGTGACAGCCCGAGGCGACGGGCGCGGCGCAGCATGTCCTGCTCGTCGCGCCAGCGCCGCTCGACGATTTCGAAGAACAATTCAGTGAGCGTTCGCGTCTCGAAGCGAAAGCGTATGACGCTACGCATCAATTGAACGCTTAGCGCAAACTTCGCACTTTCGATGAGGAGTTTCTGTAGATCATTCGCGTCGGCCTTGTCGAAGGTCAGCAAAGCGCCGACTGCTTCATCGTCGACCATGAGCGACTCTATGCGGGCATCGAGCGAGAGCTTGTC
Organism: Caballeronia eucalypticola; assembly: GCF_047608185.1. NCBI lineage: Bacteria > Pseudomonadati > Pseudomonadota > Betaproteobacteria > Burkholderiales > Burkholderiaceae > Caballeronia > Caballeronia eucalypticola. The sequence goes on along the minus strand of NZ_JBLKRU010000016.1, from coordinate 41,326 downwards.
GCCAAGGTGCAGCGTGATGGTCTCGGCGTGCCGGGTGGTGACAGCGTCACGGACCTCGGCAAGAATCTGACGGCCCGTTGCCCCTTCCAGCATGAGACGCCACGCGTCGTTGTCGTGAGCGTCAGGCACGGGCGACGCGGACGCAAGCAAGCTGCTTGCGAAGAAATCCAGTACGAGTACGGGCGCATTGAGAAGATCGCCGAGCATGGCGGTGAGGGTTTCTATGGAGCCGCCGGCGAGCACTTCCTGCAGCAGCGAACCCTGCGCGCCGAGCACGCGGCGCAATTGTTCGGCCGCAGCAATCTGCGCTTGATGGCGATGCGCACGTTCAATCGCTATTGCCCCAAGATGCACGATGATCCCCATGAACGCGAGATCATCGGCGGACACGTCCACCACTTTGCGCGACGAAACGGCCATGACCATGGGCCGCCCTTCACCGTCGACGCTCGCCATCGGATAGATCAGCACGGTGCAATAACCGCGCTCATGCGCTTCAAGCCGATACCCGGGGAATTCAACGGACTCGCGCGCATCGCGGATATATACGGGCTCGAAACGCTGCAGCGCAACCAGCGCAGGACTGGTCGCCAGTTCCCATCGATCTCCTAGTGGGCGGCGCAGCATGGCATTGGTTTCATAACGCGCCGTGACCAGCGCGAAACCATGCGCGAGGTCCACGGTCATGATCGATCCCAGGTCCCACGAGCCGTGCCGGCATGCCGCCTGGATGAGGTCCCGCAGCAGCGTATCGAGGTCGCCATCTGAGTTGATTTGGCTCGCGACATCACGAAGCGACATGATCCGCGACAGTTGATCTGGCATATCAGAGCATCCAAAAGTCTTATTTCAATATACGACATAACGTAGCAAAAAATAAAAGATTCATCCCTCGAAGGCGCGGAGGACGCACCCTGTTTGCGTCGTTAGCATTCGTATTGGACAAGTCAGTACCCCCACCCGCCAACCAATGGAGTGCGCACATGGAAACTGGGATTCGCAAGATCGCGACGTTTATTGAAGAGACCGTCATCGAGGGAGGAAGGAAGGCTGAGCGGCCGATTACAACGGTGGTCGTTGCAGCAATCGTTCGCAATCCGTGGGCAGGAAAAGGCTTCGTGGAAGACCTCCGGCCGGAGATCCTGCGGCTTGCTCCGGTGCTGGGCGCCGAGATGACACGGCGGCTTGTGGCCATCATGCCGGCCGATCGCGTGGAGGCTTATGGGAAGGCAGCGACCGTGGGTGTCAACGGTGAGATCGAGCACGGTTCGGCGCTGATCCACACGCTTCGCTTTGGCAACATGTTTCGTGAGGCAGTCAACGGCACTGCATTTCTCAGCTTCACGAACACGCGTTCAGCCCCCGGCGCGCTCCTGTCTGTTCCCATGATCCATAAGTCGGAAACGGGCAAGCGGTCGCACTTCATCACGGCAACGTTCCAGGTAGCGGATGCTCCCGGCCCCGACGAAATCGTGATCGCGATAGGCGCAGCGGACGGCGGCCGCGCTCATCCGCGCATTGCTGATCGCTTTCAGGACATGGCGGAGATGGAGGCCGAAAAGGCGAACGCTTGATCAGCGAAAAGGCTGCGGCGCTGGCTTGCGGTTGATAAAGACGCCGGCGTTGCCGCGATATCAGAGAAGCCGGCGTCGAAGTCGCTGGATAGAGCCGGTCGGTAAGACGGCTCTTCGGCGTGGGGATGTTTTCAAACGATGACAGACTTGTAGCGCTTATCCGGCCGAGCATCTGTCACATGCGATTTTCAACGTCTTCAATGAAGAAGCGTTAGCTCCTGTTTCGTGCCTGTGGCAACATCCGCAAATGAGCGCGCTTACCAAGCAAGCGTAAAGCTCACGTTCGTTGTCTTGACACGACTACTAAGGTTGTTTGTAAAGGAGCAGTAATGCGTGCATCACCCGTTGCGTCGACCGTGCCAACTAGCGGCCACTATTACGACAAAAAACGCTACCAAGCGCACGATCCAAGCGATCACGTTATCGCGGTGGCCGTCTGACGGTGATCAAGCTCGACCGCTACGACATCGCCATCCTGCGCGTTCTTGCCCGCGATGGCCGCATCACGAAATCAAAACTCGCCGAAGAAGTGAACCTGTCGATTTCGCCCACTTGGGAACGCGTGCGCAAACTTGAGGAGAGCGGCGTTATCAAGGGGTATCGTGCGGAACTCGACTGGGTCGGAACCCTTAACGCGAGCCGGATCGTGGTGGAAGTCACGCTCGCACGACATACAGAGCGGGACATGCGGCGCTTCGAGGAGGCCATGCAGGCCGCGCCGGAAGTCGTGCAGTGCTATGCGACAGGCGGCGGCGTGGACTATGTATTGCACGTGGTCTCGCGCGATATTTACCACTACCAGCGCTTCATTGACTCATTGCTGATAGGGGAAATCGGAATAGAACGCTACTTCACTTATATCGTTACGAAGGTCGTGAAGAGCATGCCTGACAGGGTGCCCGACTGGGAGTGAAAAACGCTTCACGGCAATGTACGACTCTGATGGTTTCCCCTACCCTCGCTGGCAAATCACCGAATGCGCACCATGGATAAGCCAAGGTGCGCACGTCACATCACGCTCCCAACTGTCCGCGACCAAGCCGTCGAACTAACACCCTACGTTGAACGGTAGGCCATCTTGCCGCCGCCGTCCTTCCTTTCGATGGAAGACGCATTTTTTAGTGTCACGTAACTTATATCCATCCGTGCGACGGCAAAAACCGATCCCTCACTTCGATAAGTCGCCGCAGCGGAAGTAGACCAAACCTTAATATTCAAACAGGGAGATGACCTTCATGAAAGCAATGATGCGAGCGGCAACGGTCGCGGCGTGCGTAGCAAGCGTGGCATTTGCAACGCCCGCAGTAGCCGCATCCCCGCAGGCTCAGCCCGGTGCGGGCAAGACAATTCACTACGCGCAGACCGACAGCCTGGGCGCGAATTACGTCGCGGTACAGATCGTGAAGAAGGCGCTGACGTCGCTCGGCTACGAGGTGAATCTGAGCACCATGGGGACGGTACTGTTCTTTCAAGCGGTCGCGCAAGGCGACGTCGACATGGAGACCGACGTCAATTTTCCGCAGAGCGAACCTGATTTCCGCGTGGTCCAGGCTCAGGCTGAAATGATCGGCGGCGGCGAAATTATTGGCGGTGGAATCAATGGTTACCTGATCGATAAAAAGACCGCGTTAGCGCACAACATCACCAGTCTCGAACAGATGAAGGACCCGAAGATTGCTGCACTGTTTGGGGACAACGACAAGGCGCAACTGATCAGTTGTGATCCGGGCTGGAGTTGCGGCGATGTCGTCAACTATCAGCTGGACAAGTTCGGACTCCGTCAGACCGTGCATCCGGTAAGCGGTAAATACGAGGCGCTGATGGCCGACGTCGTGACGCGCGTCAAGGCAGGCAAGCCGGCGTTCTTCTACGCGTGGAGCCCGTCGTGGACGGTCAATGTGCTGGTGCCGGGTAAAGACGTCGTATGGTTGCCGACGCCCACCGACGCGTTGCCGCCGAACGTGCCGAACCACGGCTCGGCGCTCGTGAATGGCGTTGAAGGATGTGCGGGCGGCGCGAATCCGTGCCGTATGGCGATGGCATCGTGGAACTACGGTGCGGTCGCGAACAAGCAATTCATCGCGGCCAATCCGGTCGTGAAGAAGCTCGTCGAGCAGGTCAGTTTCCCATCGGCGACATGGTCGGCCTGGGAACTTGCGATCAGCAAGGGCAACGGTGCAACAGCGGTCGTCTCGACACTCGCGGACCAGTGGCTGGCCGCGAACAAAACGCAGTTCGACGGCTGGGTTGATACGGCTCGTAGCGCACACTAAATGAGTGGCGGCGAAGGTGCGCAACGGTGACCGCGCTGTTGCGCATCTTCGCCGTTATTCAATTGAGCTCTACTCTCACGCTGCTTGCTCGCAGAGCATGTGCTCGTCCGCCCGCTCAACTCCATTACCAGCGCCGCGCAACAAGCCGCTGCCGCCCTGTACTGAACATCTCGCGCGCGATCGCTTTAGATACATGCTCGGTGTCATGCCGCAGAAACGTTTGAAATGCCGTGCGAAATGACTCTGGTCGAAGAACCCGACTTCAGCCGCGACCACCGATCCCGGCATGCCCGCCAGCAACAATGCTTGCGCGCGTTCAATCCGTAGCCCGCATAAATACCGGTATGGTGAAGAGCCAAACTGCTGGCGAAACGCGGTCGCGAATCGCGAGACGCTAAGCGCCGAGAGCTCGGCAAGTTGTGCAAGCGTGACAGGTTCATCGAAATGCGCTTCGATAAACGCCCGTGCTTCGGTCAGCGGCATGGCTTGTTTCATGAAGCCGCCGCCGCAGGTTGAGCCTGCGATGAAGTTGCAAAGGCCGCGAACCGGCTGATCGAAAATAGATCGAGTGGAATCGGTGTGCTACCGGTATCGATCAGCTCGGCCAGCGTCTCACCTACGCCCGGGCCAATCTGGAACCCCGAGCCGCTGAAGCCGAACGCATAGAACAGTCCGTCAGTAGTCGAGCTGCGGCCTATCACCGGCTCGCCGTCGGGCAGGTAACCCTCCACACCGCTCCAGACGCGGATCACGTGCAGCGGAGCCATCGCGGGAACCAGGCGGCGCAGCTGCGCGATCTGGCGCACTGTGTTGATCGGCAGCACGGATGCACGTCTCGTTAGCGCATCGGCGGGACCGGGTGGGCCGCCTCCTATGATGATGTTGCCGCGCGGAATCTGGCGGAAGTAGATGCCCTCCTGCTTGATCGATGTGAACACGCCCATCGACGACTTGAAAACATAAGGCACAGGTTCAGTGACCGACATTTGCGGTCCGCTTGCGCGCAGCGGCACCGGCTCGCCGAACTGCTCAGTGAGTCTGCTCGCCCACGCGCCCGCGCAAATCACGAGCTGCGCTGCGCGATACACCACGCCTGCCGCAGTCTCCACGCGAAAGCCGCCGCCGTCCTTCTCCACCTGCACGATCTCCGTGTTCTCCACCACCTGCGCGCCCATGCGCGCCGCCGCCCGGCCGAAGGCCGGCGCGGCGAGGCGGGGGTTTGCATGACCGTCGAGCGGCGAGATGGAAGAGGCCAGCACCTCGCGGCCGAGAAAAGGGAAACGCTCGAACATCGCCTTGCCGTGCAGCACTTCGAGATTGAGGCCGTACGCCCGGGCATCGGCGGCATAGCGGTCGAAGGTATCCGCATCGTGCGCGTGATAACAGACCCGTGTGTGCCCGGACGGCAGGAATTCGACGTCCTCGCCCAGCAGCTCTTTCGAACGCTGCCACGTGTTGAGCGAGCGATTCGCCATTGCGAGTTGCGGCAGCGCACGGCCTTGCCTGCGGACACCGCCAAAATTGACGCCGCTCGCTTGCTGGCCCGTCAAGCCGCGCTCGAGCAGGATCACGGAGCAAGCGGGGTTGCGGCGTCGAAGGAAGAACGCAGTGGTCGTGCCCATGATGCCGCCGCCGATCACGATCACATCGGCTTGATGAGAGGCACCGGAAGCTGCTCGTTGTGTCGCGGTCATTCAGTTGCCCCCTCTTCCTCGACCAGCGCCACCGGCAGCGGTTTGACGGGTGCTTGCCCACGCAGCCGTCCAACGGAAGCCAGCGGCACGGACGCAGCCGCTGCGATCACTTCCGCACCCGCGTGAGCGCAAAAGCGGCCTTGGCAGCGGCCCATGCCCACACGCGAAAATGCCTTCGCGCGATTCGCTTCCTGCGCGCCGGTTTCGCGGACGACGCGACGTAATTCGCCGGCAGTGATGGCTTCGCAACGGCACACGATAGTCTCGTCCGGCAGCATGCTCGCAAACCGCGCCGGCCACGGAAAGGCCGCGCGCAAGCCGGCCGCGAAGCGGCTGAAGACCTGCAATTGTTCACGCAAGGCAGCCAGGCCTTCGACCTTCAAACCACTGTCCTGCATCGCAGCGAGGGCGGCGAGACGGCCTGATCGTTCAGCGGCATCCGCGCCGCGGATACGCGCACCGTCGCCTGCCAGATAGACGCCCTTCACGCTGCTGCGGCCGTCTTCATCGGTAGCGGGCAGCCATTGCCGGGTGGCGTCATCGAAGGTAAATTCGCAGCCGGCCAAGTCGGCGAGCTGCGTTTCGGGGCGCAAGTGGTACCCCATCGCGACTGCATCGCAGGCCACCTTCAAAGGCATGCCGCTTTGCAGCGCGACCTCTACGTGGCTCACGCAATGCTCCGATGAGCCGCTTATTTCCAATGGCCGCACGCCGCGATATACACGCACCCGCGCTTTCCTCAGCACGCCCATCAGAGCGATGCCTTTTTTCAGCGCGGCGGGAATGGCGAGCAGCTTCGGCAACGCGCTGAGCCGGTGTAAAAGCGTGGAGGTATCGAAGACGGCGGACACCGCTGCGCCCGCTTTCACATACTGCGCAGCGACAAGGTACAGCAGCGGCCCGGTGCCCATCAGCACGACTCGGGAACCGATCGAGCACCCTTGCGACTTCAGCGCGACTTGGGCACCTCCCAGGCTATATGTGCCGGCGTAATGCCAGCCCTTGACCGGCATCAACCGGTCCGTTGCGCCAGTGCAAATGATCAGCGCATCGAAATCAAGCGTGCGGTACGACGTCCCACTCACTAGATGCACGGCGTTCGCCCCGATGTTCCAGACGAGCGTCTCAGGCAAGTAGTCGATACGGCTCTTGAGCGCGTCGAAGGTCGAATGCAGCGCGGCAGCGCGTGCACTTTCGGTGCCATAGAGCGTCTCGTACGACCGCGTAAAACCGTCCGGCTGCCGTCGATAAATCTGGCCGCCGTCTCGCCGCCCTTCATCGATGACGGTTGGCCGCAGACCCGCTTCGACCAGTGCCTCGGCTGCCCGCACGCCCGCTGGTCCCGCGCCAATCACGACTACCCGCGCGGCCATACGCCCTCCCCGTCTGCAGCCAATTGCGTGACGATCGACATGCCCGCTTCCGCCGGCGTTGTACACGCACGCAAGCGCTCGCCGTCAGCGGTCCAGACCCAGCAATCCTGGCATGCGCCCATCAGGCAGAATCCCGCGCGCCTGCCATCGCCGAATTCGGAGTCGCGCAAGGTCCGCATGCCGGTCAGCAACGCGACCATCAGCGTGTCGCCATCGGCTGCCTGGCGCGCGACGCCATCGACGGTTATCACAAACGTCTTACGCTCCGTTTCCGCCAGCCGCACGAATCGTCCGCTCATGCTTCAACCACCTCGACAGTCTGCAGCCGGCTCAACTCGTCCGTTGAATGGTGGCAAAGAATTTCGGCGCCCGAAGCCAGCTTCTTCATGGAGGGCGGCGTGGCATTGCATTTACCGTCGATACGAACCGGACAGCGCGCCCTGAAGCTGCACAGCTCGGCGATGTCCGCGCTTTCGCCCATCTGCGGCAACGCGGCGCTGCCCACCAAACGGCGCGCGTCGAGCCAACCGGGTTTCAGCGCCGGCACGGAGTCGACCAGCAAGCCGGTATACGGGTGATACGGCGGCGCCACGAGCACATCGCGCTCGCCCGCTTCCACACGATGCCCCGCGTACAGCACGATCACTTCATCGCAGATCGAACGCACCGTTGAAATATCGTGGCTGATGAACATGTACGACACACCCAGCTCACGGCGCAGTTCTGCAAGCAGGTCGAGAATGGCCGCGCCGACGACAGTGTCGAGCGCGGACGTCACTTCGTCGCAGAGGATCAGCGCGGGGTCGGCCGCGAGCGCGCGCGCCAGGTTGACACGCTGCTTCTGGCCGCCTGACAAACCACCCGGCGCGCGCGCTGCAATCGATGCGGGCAGCTTGACGAGATCGAGCAGTTCGAGCATTCGCTTGCGCGCCGCCGACCCGCGCAGATGATGATAAAAAGCGAGCGGCCGGCTGAGGATATCGGCGATTGTATGGCTCGGGTTCAACGCGGTATCGGCGTTCTGGAACACGATCTGGATCTGCCGATATTGATCAGGAGTCCGTTTTGAGAGCTGCGCCGGGAGCGGGTTGCCATCGAAGAAAACTTCACCGCGCGCCCGGTCGACCAGACCCGCCACCACGCGCGCGAGCGTCGTCTTGCCCGATCCTGATTCGCCGATCACGCCCAGCGTGCTGCCGCGCGCGATGGACAGACTCACGTCGTCGAGCACGCGCACGGCCGGCGCGCCGTATCGGTCGATACGGCCATAACCCGCCGCTAACCCACGAATTTCGAGCAAGGGTGCGGCGAGTTTCTGCGCCGCCGTCTGCACCGATAACACCGGCTCGGGCCGCCGCGTGGCAGCCAGTAGCTGCTGCGTGTAAACATCGACGGGCGCGTCGAGCACTTGCGCCACCAGACCATCTTCCTTTACCCGGCCGCCGTTCAGCACGACAATCCGGTCCGCCATTTGCGCGACGACCGCAAGATCATGCGACACGTAGATCGCCGTAGTACCCAACTCGCGGATCACCTTCTTGAACGCGGCAAGCACTTCGATTTGCGTGGTTACATCGAGTGCGGTCGTCGGTTCGTCGAACACCACTACCGCTGGATCCGTGATCAACGCCATGGCCGCCATCAGACGCTGCAACTGGCCACCGGATACCTGATGCGGATAACGCTCGCCGATCGTGTCCGCCTCCGGCAACGCAAGCGCACGGAACAATTCGACCGCCTTGCGACGCGCCGCGTCTTTCGTCATCAGCCGATGCAGCAACGCAGGTTCGGTTACCTGATCAATAATCGTGCGCGCCGGATTGAACCCCGAGGACGCACTTTGCGCCACATACGCCACGGTCCGGGCACGCAGTGCCCGGCGGCCTCGCTGGTCGAGTTCAAGCACTTCCGTCTCGCCGATCCGCACCGACCCGCCGCTAATAGAACATCCTTGCCGCGCATATCCCAGGAGCGCCAGCGCGATGGTCGTCTTGCCCGATCCCGACTCGCCGATCAACGCGAGCACTTCGCCTTTCTTCACCGAGAAGTTGACGCCCTTGACAATCTCCGTCACCGGATCGGGGGCCGCGCCTGCCACCACGCGCAAGCCCTTCACTTGAATCATGTCGATCGCGTCGGTGTTCATTGCGCAGCTCCTTGCCCGCGGCCGCCACGGCGGCGCAGGTTATCGATCAGCAGATTCACGCCGATAGTCAGCGTCGCAATCGCGATAGCCGGCATCAAGACGGCGGGCGCGCCTTCAGCCAGCCCGCCAATGTTCTCGCGCACAAGCGAGCCCCAGTCGGCATTGGGCGGCTGCACGCCGAGGCCCAGGAAGCTGAGGCCGCTAAGCAGCAACACGATGAACACAAAGCGCAGGCCGAAGTCGGCGAGCATCGGATGGATCATGTTCGGCAGCACTTCCACGCGCGCGATGTAGAACAGTTTTTCGCCGCGAGCCCGCGCGACCTGTACATATTCGAGCGTCATCAAGTTGACCGCGAGCGAGCGCGAGATGCGGAACGCGCCGGGAATGTAGGCGAGCGCGGCGACACCCATCAACATCGGGATGGAGGAACCAAACGCGGCGATCACGACGAGCGCGAGCACCTTGCTTGGAATGGAGATCAACGCGTCGAACAAGCGGCTCAGGATTTCATCCACCCAACGTCCCGACACCGCAGCGATCAAGCCGAAGAACGTGCCGATCAGGCTCGCCATCAACGCCGCGCCCAGCGCCAGCCCGACCGTGTATCGCGTGCCGTAGAGAATCCGGCTGAGCATGTCGCGGCCAAGATAGTCGGTGCCCAGCGCGAACGCACGGCTCGACCCGGCGAATATATCCACCGACGACAGCGCACCGCTTTTATAAGGTGCAATCCACGGACCGATGACCGCAATGGTCATCCAGAATACGACCAGCACGAAGCCGATCAAACCCAGCACGGAGAAGCGCCGGTGCAGCCGTTTCAGCACGCCCGCTTTTGGCCCGGCAACTTCAGGCTCGGGGATGGCCGGGTCATTGACGATTTCATCGAGGCCCATGTCGTAGAGCTCATTGCCGGGATGGTGAATGGAAGAATTGGCAGGTCGGTTCATCGTTGACGCAGCCTCGGGTTGGATACGATTTGAGCCAGGTCGGCAATCAGCACGAGCAGCAGGTAAGCCGCGCAGAACACCATGACGCAACCCTGCACGAGCGGCATGTCGCGGTTCGTGACGGCATCGACCATGAGGCTCGCCAGGCCCGGATAATTGAAGATCGATTCCACGATCACCACGCCGCCGAACAGGTACGACAGGCTCAGCGCCACCGCATTCGCGATCGGGCCAATGGTGTTGGGCAACACATGGCGCAGGACCACGCGCATGGGCGACGCGCCCTTAAGGATCGCCATCTCGACATACGATGCGTTGAGCTGGTCGAGCACGGCGGCGCGGGTCATGCGCGCCATCTGTGCGACGAGCACGCAGCACAGCGTCATGACGGGCATGGCGTAGATCCGCAGCAGGCCGCCGAACGACGACACCTCGGACAAATACGACAACGCGGGCAGCCAGCGCAGTTTCACGGCGAAGACCAGTACGGCGATGGTCGCAATCAGGAACTCCGGCACTGCAACGGTGGATAACGTCAGCACGTTGAGCACGCGATCGAGCAGCGAGCCGCGGAACATGGCTGACGAGATGCCGATGAAGAGCGCGACCGGAACGGACACCAGGGCGGTCAATCCGGCCAGCACGAGTGAGTTCGGCAAGCGCGTGGCGATCAGTTGACTCACGGGCAAGCTATTCGATAACGACATGCCGAAGTTGCCGGTGACAATCAGATAGAGCCACTCGAAGTAGCGCTGCAAGGCCGGCTGGTCGAGCCCGAACTGATGCCGTAGCGCAGTGACTGCTTCGGGGGTAGCCGCTTGCCCGAGTGCCTGCTGCGCGGCGTCGCCGGGAAGCAGCCCCGTAATGCCGAACACCACTGCCGACACAATCAGCAGCGTGAGCAATGCGAGGCCCAGGCGAGCAGCGATAAGTCGTGACGCGTGTGCTTTCATGATCCGCCTCCGGGGTTGAAACGGCACGCCCCGCGCGGGCGGCGTGCTTTGCTGCTGCTTTACATGACCACTAGGTGACCACTGGGTCCCGCTTCAGCTTTCCAGCCAGACATGCTCCGCGAACATGAAGCCCATCAGGCCGGCCAGCGGAATCGATCCGAGGCCTTTGAGCTTGGTCGTGAAACCGTCGAGCGAACTCTGGAACATCGGAATGCCGACACCACCGCTCTCGTGCACCAATACCTGCATGTCGCCGTAGATCTGCTTGCGCTTGGCGTCGTCCGGTTCGCCGCGCGCCGCGAGCAACATCTGATCGAACTTCGGACTCTTCCAGTTCGCTTCGTTCCATGGCGCGTCCGACTTGAAGAACTGCGTGAACAGCACGTCGGCGCTTGGACGCGCATTGATATTGCCGAAACCCAGCGGATGTTTCATCCAGTGGTTCGACCAGTAGCCGTCGGCGGGCACACGCGTGACCTGCAGGTTCAAGCCCGCTGCGGGCGCAGCCTGTTGCAACAGCACGGCCATTTCGACCGAACCGTCGGCCGCCGGCGAGGCATAAATCTGCACGGGTGCGTTACCCACTTTTGCCTTCTGGAAGTAGAACTTGGCTTTCTCCGGATCGTAGGGACGCTGGGGAATACCCGGCATGAAGTACTTATTGGTCGGATCGATCGGCTGGTCATTGGCGATCGTGCCGAAACCCTGGAACACGGCGCGGCGAATCTGCTCGCGGTCCATGAGATAGAACATACCTCGACGAAAATCGGCGTTGCCGCCAATCCCGCCGTCGTCGCGAACAATCAGGTCCGTGTACTGGCCCGTCTTCGTCTCCAGCACGGTGAAACCCGGCGTGCCCTTGATGCGGCCTGTCGAGCGCGGGCTGATCGCGTTGATCAGTTGCACGTCGCCGGAAAGCAACGCATTCACGCGCGCGGATTCGTCGCCAATACCTATCAGCTCGACTTCGTCCAGATGCGGCAAGCCCGGCTTCCAGTACTTCTCGTTCTTCACGCCAACCGTACGCACGCCCGGCGAGAAGTCCTTGATCTTGAAGGGACCAGTGCCAATGGCCGTCTTGAAGTCGGTCGTGCCGTCCTTGATGATGAGAAAGTGCGAGGTCGCCAGGATCACCGGCAGGTCGGCATTCGCGCCTTCCAGCGTGATGGTGACTTCATTCGGGCCCGTGGCTTTCGCGTCCTTGATCTGGTCGGCGAGCGTCTTGGCCTTCGATGCCGTGGCCGGGTCCTTATGGCGCATCAGCGAATAGATCACGTCGGCGGGCGCCAGTGCTTTGCCGTCGTGGAATTGAACGCCGCTGCGCAACTTCACGATCCACACGGTCGCGTCCTTTGTTTCCAGCGATTCCGCGAGCGCCATCTTCGCGCCCAGATGCGAATCCAGTTCGGTCAGCCCGCTGTAGACCATGAATGCACGAACATAGTCCGTGCCGAGCGCGCCCTTTGCCGGATCAAGCGTATCCGCGGCGGATGCCGACTGTGTGGCCACGCGAATCTTGCCGCCCTGCTTTGGCTTCGCCTGCGCGAACGCAGCGCCGCTCGCGGTGAGCAACCCTGCCCCGGTGACCGAAGCCATGCCGGCTGCAGCCAGCGCACGCAGCACCTCGCGCCGTGACGCACCCCGGCGCGTCAGGCGCTCGAGTTCGGTCACTTCGGTCCCGGCTGGGGCATCGGCGTGTTGCAGATCTTGTTTGTTCATCGAGACTTCTCCGCGAGGGTGGCTGGGGTTGATTTTTGGTTTTTTCGGCTTGATTACATGAAAGGCTACGAATCAATAAAACACATCCTTGATGCGGTAATACGTGCCCACCAGCGGCAGGAACCACGGCTTGCCCGTGTGGCCGGGAATCGCCGGCCACTCGAATTCACGCCACGGATTGGCGCTCTCGCGGCCGTCCATGACATCGGCCATGACCTGCCCCATGTGCGTGGACATCTGCGTGCCGTGGCCGCTATAACCCATCGAAAAATAGATGCCGTCATGCTGGCCCGCACGCGGCAGCCGGTCGGCGGTGATATCGACGAGACCACCCCAGCAATAGTCGATGCGTGCCTGCGCCAAGGCCGGGAACATGGTCGCAAGACCGTCCTGCAGGATGCGACCGCTCTTCGCGTCAGAAGGCTGCTCGGACGCCGTGAAGCGTGCGCGGCCGCCGTACAGCAAACGCGAATCGGGCGTGATGCGGAAGTAGTTATGCATCAGGCGCGACGTCGTGTACGCACGGCGATTCGGAAAGACCTGGTGCACCAGCTCCGGAGGCAAGCGCTCCGTCACCACGATGAAAGAACCCACCGGTGCAAGACGCCGCCGGTACCAGCCAAACGGTCCTTGCCGCGACGGTCCGGTCGCGACCAGCACCTGGTTTGCACGAACTTCGCCACGCGCCGACACGATCCGGTACCCACCGTCAGCGGCTTTTTCTATCGATGTCACGGGCGCGTTCTCGTAGAGCTTCGCACCATGACGCGCGGCGGCGTCCGCCAGACCGACCGTGAACTTGCCCATGTGCATCTGGCCGCCATGCCGCTGCAGCAAGCCGCCGAAAAAACTGTCCGACTGAATCTCGGTCGAGATCCGGTCGCGGCCGATGATCTCGATATCGGCATCGACTTCACGCCGGATCACTTCCGCCGTCTTCTCCAGATGCGCGAGATGATGCGGTTTCGACGCCAGCTTCAACTTGCCCGATGCAAGGTAATCGCAATCGATCTGCTCTTCGCGGATCAGGCGTTCGACGGTATCGACGGCGGCTGCGTAGGCCCGATAACAACCGCGCGCCTTCTCCAGTCCAAGCTGCTGGACCAGCGCGGCGAAATCCTGGGCGACGCCGGTATTGACCTGGCCGCCGTTGCGACCCGACGCACCGCCGCCGATCCGCCCCGCGTCCAGCACCGCCACCGACGCGCCGCGCCGGCCCAACGCCAGCGCCGCCGACAAACCCGTGAAGCCGGCCCCGACCACCGCCACGTCAACGCGGCCATCGACTGGGCCATCGGTGGTTGAGCGCAGTGGCGGCGCGGTGTCGAGCCAGTAGGAGTCGAGCTTCATCCGGCGGCTTACAGTCCAAGCAGCGTGGCGAGATGCGGGATGTCGTCGACTTCGGTGTACTCGTAGTACGGCGTCGACGGTTCATGGCCACGGTTGACGAAAGCCTTGTGCTTGATGCCCATGTCGTGCGCGGTCATCAGGTCATAGCGCAGGCTCGACGACACGTGCAGCACGTCTTCAGGGTTGCAGTTCAGCTTGTCGAACATGTACTCAAAGCCTTGCATGCGCGGCTTGTAAGACTGAGCCTGCTCAGCCGTGAACACGGCATGGAACGGCGCGCCGAGTTTGTCGACGTTGCTCTGGATCTGGTTGTTCGACGCGTTCGACAGGATCACGAGCTTGTACTTCTTCGCCAGCCGCGAGAGGCCTTCCGGCACGTCCGGATGCGGACCCCAGGTCGGCACGGCGGTGTAGAACTTTTCTGCCTTGGCTTCATCGAAATCGATGTTCATGCGTTGGCAAGCGCGTTTGAACGCATTCACGATCACGTCGCGATACGGCTTCCATGCACCGAGCACTTCATCGCGCCGATAACCCGAGAAGAACGCGATCAGCTTGTCCATGTCCGGACCGCTCAGCACGTCACCGTACATTTCGCGCGTCGTGTCGGCGAGGCGGAATCTGGTCAGCGTGCCGTAGCAGTCGAAGGTGATGTACTTCGGTTCGAATTCGATCATGGTGATAGTCCTATCGTTGATATGAACCCGCGCGGGGTTCAGTGGCGAAAACAGGAAAGCGCATTCCTGTTAGAGATTTAATCAGCGCAAAAACAAAGATGTCCCTGATTCGCGCAATCCAAAAACATAAAACAAGCGTTTTGCAGGGTGTCGGCAGCAGAGTCTGCGGTTCGGGTTGCTGCTGTTTTTTGGCCCCTTTCGGGGCTTAGGGTTTGCCCTTCTTTTTTGGATCTACTCGCGCAGATCGATCAGCACGCTCTTGAAGCGAAGGTTCGCTTCGTACGCCTGCCGGCCCAGGTCCTTACCGATGCCCGAGCGTTTGTAGCCGCCGGTCGGGATCATGAAGTCGGACGTCCTGCCGTAGCGGTTGACCCACACCGTGCCGGCTTCCAGACCCCGGACCAGCCGCAGCGCGCGTCCCAGGTCTGCTGTATGAACGCCCGCTGCCAGACCGTAATCGGGGTGCTGGGCGAGCGCGAGCGCTTCCTCTTCCGTATCGAAGGTCTGCAGGGTCAGCACCGGCCCGAAGACTTCCTCTTGAACCGCTTCTGAGTGCTGCGTCACGCCGCTCAGCAGCGTAGGTGCATAGAACGCGCCCGCACCGCAGCCGTCGGATCGCAGGCCGCCGCACCGCAACGTCGCGCCACCGGCAAGCGTGCGCCCGACGATCGCTTCGATACGCGCCGCCTGCGGTTCCGAGATGATCGGCGAGAGGGTTGTCCCGGATGTCCAGGTCGCGCCCGGTTTCAGTTCGCTGAAAACAGCTGCGATGCGTTCGGCCAGTTGCTCCGCGAGCGAACGCTCGACGAGCAGCCGCGAGCCTGCGACGCATACTTGCCCCGCGTTACCCGAAATAGCCCCGGCGATACGGCGCGCGACGGCGTCCAGGCGCGGGGCATCGGCGAAGACGATTTGCGGGCTTTTACCGCCCAGTTCCAGCGTCACCGGCTTCGTGCCCGTCTCCGCGCACGCAGCCATGATGGCGGCGCCTGTGCGTGTGGAACCGGTGAACGTAACCTTGGAGATTTTTGGATGGCGCACGAGCGCGTCGCCGGTCGTGCGGCCATCGCCTTGAACGATGTTGAAAATGCCCGCTGGAATGCCGGCGCGGATGGCAAGTTCAGCGAGCCGCAGCACCGAGAACGGTGTCATTTCGGAGGGTTTCAGCACCACGGCGTTGCCTGCTGCGAGTGCTGGTGCGATCTTCCACGATGCCATGACCAGCGGAAAATTCCACGGAGCGATAGCGCCGATCACGCCGTACGGTTCGGCGATCGTCATGCCGAGGTGATCGTGATCCGTGGCCGCCACATCGCCGCCAATCTTGTCGGCGAACTCCGCGTAGAAGCGAATGCCTTCGGCGGTAAACGGCACGTCCCAGTGAGTGGCATCGCGGATCGGGCGGGTTGAACCGAGCGCTTCGAGGGGGCCTAGCGTGTCGACATTGGCGGCGATCAGGTCAGCGAAACGGCGCATGATGCGGGCACGATCGCGTGGCGGCATGGTTCGCCAGCCGCTGGTGCGAAATGCCTGCCATGCGTTCTCGACAGCACGGTCAACCATCTCCGCGTCCGCGAGCGGCACCGAGGCATACACCATGCCATCCGATGGCCGTGCGACGTCGATGCGGCGTGCGCCTTCATCCACGTAGTCGCCGCCAATAAAATGGCCGCTGCGTACGATGACGGCGGCGGGATCGAAGCTATCCATATGAAGATCCTTTGAGTAGCACTTTGACTAGCGGTCTTGGTAGCGGCCGCGAATGCTGCGTGGCTTTATGAAATCGTAGGGCTAGGTGCGCAGCATTTATCGTCGACAAAAACATTGGCTCGGCAGATCACACGCGTTATGAGGGTGCGGACATGCCGTTTTGCATTGAAGTTCGTGCGGCGCGGCTCCGGGGTCCTTTCATGAAAAGATCGTCCTAGTCACGTTGTTTGTGGGATGCGAGAGTGGTGGCGTGAGACCTGAGCTTGATTTGAGCCTGGATAAGAGAAGTCTGATGAGGGGTTGCTGAGCGGCTGAAGTGAAGGCCATCGAGGGAGGTCGGCGTGTCCGAGCGATTCAATGAACGAGATAGCGAACCAGTTACCTATAGATCTTTTACCGGCGACGATATTGCCGCGGCGCATGCGTTGACTGTTGAATTGAAGTGGCCGCATCGGGCGGATGACTGGCGTTTCGTGGTGCAGGCGGGCGCGGGGTTTGTCGCGGAGGTGTCGGGGAGGGTGATTGGCACGGTGTTGTACTGGACTTACGGGGCTGAGCGCGCGTCGTTGGGGATGGTGATTGTGTCGCCGGCCTGGCAGGGCCGAGGGATTGGCAAGCGGTTGATGGAAACGGTGCTTGAGCAACTGGGTGGGCGCGTTACGTTTTTGCACGCGACGGTGGCTGGCCAGCCGTTGTATGAGAAGTTAGGTTTCCGTGCGGTGGGGTCCCTTGACCAGCATCAGGGGGCGGCGTTCCAACCGCCTTTGGTGTCGTTACCGGCGGGTGAGCGGTTGCGGCCGCTTGGGGCTAACGATACGCCTCGGTTGATCGAACTGGCTTCGCGGGCGTGCGGGCTGGATCGGAGTGAGGTGTTGCCGGCGTTGCTTGGGACTGCGGATGGGATAGCACTGGATCACGACGGCGAGTTGCTTGGATTTGCCTTGTTCAGGCGTTTCGGGCGAGGTTTTGCGATTGGGCCGGTGGTAGCGCCGGATGCGCCTGATTCGAGCCGGGCGAAGGCATTGATCAGTCATTGGCTGGCGTTGAACGAGGGGATGTTTGTTCGTATCGATACCCCGGGGGATAGTGGGTTGACGGAGTGGTTGGACGGGTTGGGTTTGCCACGGGTTGATACGGTGGTCAAAATGGTTTTGAATGGGCCGGACGGCGGTTTGGTCGGGGCGTTTCCTCCCGCGGATGCTGACTTTAAACAGTTTGGGATTATTAATCAGGCTTTAATGTAAGTGGCCGATGGGGGTTGTTCGCACTTGGGGTTAGTGGGGTGGGGTGTTGGTTCTGGGGTTAGCGGTCGGGTTCAATGCCGGGGGTGGTTCTTGCGTTAGCGGTCGGGTTCAATGCCGGGTTGCTGCTTTCCAGGTCTTCGCGGGTTTAGTGTTGGATGTTTTCTTTATCACTATTAGCCACTGCGCGTGGCGGCGCGTCATTTCTTTGTCCAAAGCGACAAAGAAACGAAGCAAAGAAAGCGCTTTTAACAGCACTACCCTAAGTGTCCACAGCGTGCAGTTTTCATTCATGGGTGCCCCAAAAGCACGGTGCTCGCCAGAACTTAGGATGTGTGAACCCCTCCTTCTCGCGAATACTGACACGAACACGCTTCGCCCCGTACGCTCTCGGGCAAGCACCCGTGTTCCATGAACCAGCACAGCCCCATGCGCTTTTTAGCTCTCCCATTTTGTTCATGTGTTAGCCCCCGGTTTGTGCAGCAATACTCGTGGAAATAGCCTTAATTCGTGGGTTCTGACAGGTCGATCGTGTGGTCTGCGTAGCAATTTCGCAGATCGCGCGACGGCCGGATGCAGGTTAAATTTTCTAGTTTGGCTGCTATATTTTTGTTAGGCGTTTGTCTAGCACGCGCGTTATTTCGGCCACCTGTGGCCTTACACATTTCGGTGATTCAATTTCTGAGTGGGTTGCCGGTATGTTTCGGGATCCGAATCTATTTGGTGGATGGTTCTAGGCGGATAGCGCGGGGTGGTCCTTGGGCAGGTTCAGTCACTGGTGGCGAAGCGTGGGGTATCCGTGTTCGGAGAAAGAGGGGTTCACACATCCGTGGCTCTGGCGAGCACCGTGCTTTTGGGGCACCCATGAATAAAAACTGCACGCTGTGGACACTTAGGGTAGTGCTGTTAAAAGCGCTTTCTTTGCTTCGTTTCTTTGTCGCTTTGGACAAAGAAATGACGCGCCGCCACGCGCAGTGGCTAATAGAGCGAAAAAGATCAGCCAGAACGGAACCCGCGAAAACCTGAAAAGCAGCAACCCGGCAATGACTCAGACCGTTAACGCAAGAACCACCAACCCGGCATAGACCCGAACCCCAACCCCTAACACCCCCCGTCCACCGGCGCGAGCAAAATGACATTTCTCTATAAGGCCAGTTCCGACCGCGGAACCCAATGGGCAAAACTCTTCGCCCAAAAAGCACCAGAAATCCCCTTCCACATATGGCCAGACACCGGCGATCCCGCGAAGGTCCGCTACCTTGCCGCCTGGCAACCACCCGAAGACCCCGCCCGCACGCTACCGAACCTCGAAGTCATATTCTCAATCGGTGCCGGCGTCGATCAATTCGACCTCTCCGGCGTGCCCGAACACATCCCCGTAGTCCGCATGATCGAACCCGGCATCGTCGAAGGAATGGTCGAATACGTCACCCAAGCCGTGCTCACCATCCACCGCGACCTCCTCGACTACCAACTCCAGCAGCAACAAAAAACATGGGACCCGCTGCCCGTACGCGCCGCGTCAACCCGGCGCATCGGCGTACTCGGCCTCGGCGTATTAGGCACCGCCGTGCTGGAACGGCTGAAACTATTCGGCTTCCCCTGCGCCGGCTGGAGCCGCTCAGCCCGGGATATCGAAGGCGTCGAATGCCATGCCGGCGCAAATACGCTCGACACCTTCCTCGCGCGCACCGATATCCTGATCTGTCTGCTCCCCCTCACCGACGCCACCCGCGGCATGCTCAACACCGCGCTATTCAACAAGCTGCCACGCGGTGCATCGCTGATTCAAACCGGCCGCGGCCCGCATCTGAACCAAGATGACCTGCTCGCCGCACTTGCCAGCGGCCAGCTACAAAACGCCATCCTCGATGTCACCGATCCCGAGCCGCTACCGCAAACACATCCGCTATGGACGCACCCGCGCGTTCGGATCACGCCGCATATCGCCAGCGAAACGCGGCCGGACAGCGCCGTGGAAGTCGTGCTCGACAATCTGCGACGCCATCAGGAAGGCCTGCCGATGATCGGACAAATCGATCGCAGCCGCGGTTACTGAATCTGGCCGCTCGCCCGGGCAAATCATCGTTTTTACGCGCCCGTGGCAGAAAATGCTGCGGACGCGCTGCAAAACGCGGCATCCGCGTTATTTCACGAATTGTTTAGGACGTCGGACTCCTGTGCATCTTCTCTAGTATGGAACGGTCATCAGCCCCTTTCCGCGACGAGAAAAATTCCCATGTCGAACCAATCGCTCATCGAAGCCGACCGTAAGCACCTGATTCATCCGGTCATCAACTATCGCGCCCACGAAGCCCGCGGCGTCACCGTACTCGAATCCGCCAGCGGCGCATTCCTGCGCGATGCCGACGGCATCGAACTCCTCGACGCGTTTTCCGGACTCTGGTGCGTCAACGTAGGCTACGGCCAACAAAGCATCGTGAAAGTAGCGGCCGAACAAATGGCCCGCCTCCCCTACGCCACCAGCTATTTCCACTTCGGCAACGCACCCGCGATCGAACTGGCCGAGAAACTGGTCGAACTTTCACCAGCCTCGCTGCAACACGTGTATTTCACGCTAGGCGGTTCCGACGCAGTCGACTCCGCCGTGCGCTTCATCACGCATTACTTCAACGCAACCGGCCGTCCGTCGAAGAAACACATCATCGCGCTCGAACGCGGATACCACGGGTCATCGGCGGTCGGCGCGGGATTGACCGCGCTGCCGGCGTTCCATCGCAACTTCGACTTGCCGCTGCCGAACCAGCATCACATCCCGTCGCCGTACGCGTATCGCAACAATTTCGCCGATGATGCCGCGCTGATCGCCGCGTCCGTCGCGGCACTGGAAACGAAGGTCGCCGAACTCGGGACGGAGAACGTCGCCGCATTCTTCTGCGAGCCCATCCAGGGCTCGGGCGGCGTGATCGTGCCGCCGTTCGGCTGGCTGAAGGCCATGAGCGACGCGTGCCGCAAGCTCGACATCCTGTTCGTCGCCGATGAAGTCATCACCGGCTTCGGCCGCACCGGCCCGCTGTTCGCCTGCCAGGCCGAAGACGTCCAGCCGGACCTGATGACGGTCGCCAAGGGCCTGACGGCCGGTTACGCGCCGATGGGCGCCGTGCTTATGTCGGACGCTGTGTACCAGGGCATTGCAAACGGCGACGCCGCCGCGATCGTCGGCCATGGTCATACGTATTCGGCGCACCCGGTCAGCGCGGCTATCGGCATCGAAGTGCTGCGTCTTTATCACGAGGGCGGCCTGCTTGAGAACGGCGTTCGCCATGCCGAGCGTTTCGCGCGCGGCCTCAACGCGCTATTGGCGCATCCGCTGGTCGGCGATTCACGTCATCGCGGATTGCTGGGCGCGCTCGAACTCGTCTCCGATAAAGCAACCCGCCAAGGCTTCGATCCCGCGCTCAAATTGTCCGACCGGATCACGGCCGCCGCGTACCGGAACCGTCTGGTGTTCCGTGCGTTCGGCGACAACATCCTGGGTTTTGCGCCCGCATTGAGCTACACGGAAGCCGAGTTCGACCTGATGTTCGAGCGCCTCGAGAAGACGCTTGACGAGGTGCTCGCCGAACCCGAAGTCCGCGCCGCGCTCAAGCTTACGGCGGCGTCAGGCAGCGCCGTACCGGGAGCCGAAAGCGGCGCCCAGGGCAAGGTGAAAACCCACGTAGCTGCGTGATAAGATCGAATCACATTTTTGAGACGATCCCCCGCAACTGGAGCGACATTCTGACGATGAGCAGCGAAGGCAAGCTTGACCGCATAGATCTGCGCATCCTTTCGCAGTTGCAGAAGAAAGGCCGCATTACGAATGTCGAGCTGGCCGACGCGGTCGGGCTCTCGCCGAGCCCGTGCCTGATCCGCGTGAAGCGGCTGGAGAAGGCGGGGTATATCGTCGGATATGGCGCGCAGATCCAGCTTGAGAAGCTCGGCGACGTGCAGATAGTCTTTACCGAAGTCACGCTGGCCGATCATCGGCGCGAGGACTTCATCAAGTTCGTCGCGGCGATCAAGGATGTGGATGAGATCGTGGAATGCCATCTGGCGAGCGGCGGATACGACTACCTGCTCAAGTTCGTGACGCGCAGCGTGAGTCACTATCAGAGCATTATTGAAGGCTTGCTTGAACGCGATATTGGCATTGAGAAGTACTTCAGCTTCATCATCATCAAGTCGCCGTTCGTGAAGAATCACTACCCGCTTGAGAGTCTGTTTTCACAGAATCACAGTTAGGGAACTCAGGGCGCCGGCAAGTTCCATTGTGCGAACTCGTCGGCGAGAAAGTCCACGCATACCCGCACTTTCGCGGATGACGCCAGCCGCGCCGGGTAGACCGCCCAGACGTTGGCGGGCTGTGTGACATCGGGCAGCACTTGCACTAGCTTCTTGCTCTCAAGCAACGGGCGAACGTCCCATAGCGAGCGCAGCACGATCCCGCGCCCGGCCAGCGCCCATTGCACCGCGACCTCGCCGTGATTTGTCGACAACGGCCCGGTCACCTTGATCGAAACCGGTTCGCCACGCACATGCAAGCGCCACAAACCGAACGGATGATCGCGTTCCTTGATCGCGAGGCACGCGTGGCTTGCGAGATCGGCCAGTTGCTTTGGCGCGCCATGACGTTCCACGTAAGCCGGCGAAGCGCACAACACGCGATGATTCGACGCCAGCCGCTTCGCGATCAGATGCGCTGCGATATCGTCGCCGATGCGGATATCCAGATCGAAGCCCTCCCCTGCGACATCCACCAGCCGGTCGAACAGGTCGAGGCGCACGCTCAATTGCGGATGTTGGTCGGAGAGACGTGCGAGGGCGGGCGCCACGATATGCCGTCCGAAGCCGAAGCTGCTGGAAATGCGCAGTGTGCCGCGTGGAATGCGGCGTGTGGTGGATACGTCTTCGACGAGATGATCGACGTCGTCGAGGATTTTTTCGGCCCAGGCGTAGACCCGTTCGCCTGCCTCGGTGATGGCGACGCGGCGAGTGGAGCGATGCAGGAGGCGTGTGCCGAGTTCGTTTTCGAGGACGCTTACGCGTTTGCTGACATAAGCCGCCGAGACCGACAGGACATCGGCTGCGGCGCTGAAGCTGGATTTGCGGGCGACGGTGCAGAAGACGCGGAGATCATCGAGATTTGGGGAAGACGGGATATTCATTATTCACGCTTCGTGCACAGTGGCTTAACCAAAACGCTGATTTTAAGCCTTGCAGAGCGGAATAAAATAATAAAGACAACCCCTGCGCTATGGGTTAGTGACGTGGTTCATCGACCTTACAAATTCGGTGTGTGGTTTACGCGGATAGCGCGGGGTGGTCCTTGGGCAGGTTCAATGACTGGTGGCGAAGCGTGTGGGTATCGGTGTTCGGAGAAGGAGGGTTTCAAACATTCTAAGCTCTTGCGAGCACCGTGCTTTTGGGGCACCCATGAATAGAAACTGCACGCTGTGGACACTTAGGGTAGAGCTGTTAAAAGCGTTTTCTTTGCTTCGTTTCTTTGTCGCTAAGGACCAAGAAATGACGCGCCGCCACGCGCAGTGGCTAATAGAGCGAAAAAGATCAGCTAGAAGGGAACCCGCGAAAACCTGGAAAGCAGCAACCTGGCAATGAACCCGACCGCTAACCCCAAAAACCCAGAGTGCGAACGAAACTCAACAGGACCTTGAACATGACGAAAACCTACAAAATCGCAATCATCCCTGGCGATGGTATCGGCACAGAAGTGATGCCTGAAGCCATCCGCGTCCTCGACGCTGCCACGAAGCGCTTCGGCATATCCATCGAATACAAGCACATAGAATGGGCCAGCTGCGACTACTACCAGAAGCACGGCCAGATGATGCCTGACGATTGGAAAGCGCAACTACAGGATTGCGCCGCCATCCTCTTCGGCGCAGTCGGCTGGCCCGACACTGTCCCCGATCACATTTCCCTGTGGGGTTCGCTCCTTAAATTCCGCCGCGAGTTCGACCAGTACATCAACCTGCGCCCGGCCCGTTTATTCGAAGGCGTGCCGTCGCCGCTCGCGAACCGCAAGGCCGGCGACATCGACTTCTGGATCGTGCGTGAAAACACCGAAGGTGAATATTCATCGGTGGGCGGCGTGATGTTCGAGGGCACCGACCGTGAGTTCGTGCTACAGGAATCCGTCTTCACGCGCCACGGCAGCGAACGCGTGTTGAAATTCGCATTCGATCTCGCCCAGCGTCGCGAGAAGAAAAAGATCACTGTCGCCACGAAGAGCAATGGCATTGCGATCAGCATGCCGTGGTGGGACCAGCGCGCCGCCGAAGTCGCAGCGCTCTATCCGGACGTGAAGTGGGACAAGCAGCACATCGACATCCTGTGCGCCCGCTTCGTCCTGAATCCGGACCGCTTCGACGTGGTGGTTGCCACCAACCTGTTCGGCGACATCCTCTCCGATCTCGGCCCGGCGTGCACCGGCACCATCGGCCTCGCGCCGTCAGGCAACCTGAATCCCGAGCGCAAATTCCCGTCGCTGTTTGAACCCGTGCATGGATCGGCGCCGGACATCGCGGGCAAGAATATCGCCAACCCGGTTGCCATGATCTGGTCGGCGGCCATGATGCTTGAGTTCCTTGGTGACTTCAAAGGCCCGGAAAAAGACGCGCACGATGCGATCCTTGCGGCGATAGAAGCGACGCTCAAGGAAGGTCCGCATACGGGCGATCTCGGTGGCAAGGCGAACACGACGGAAGTCGGTCAGGCAATTGCTGCGCGCCTGGCTTGAAGTAGTGCGTTTAAA
Organism: Caballeronia eucalypticola; assembly: GCF_047608185.1. NCBI lineage: Bacteria > Pseudomonadati > Pseudomonadota > Betaproteobacteria > Burkholderiales > Burkholderiaceae > Caballeronia > Caballeronia eucalypticola. The sequence goes on along the minus strand of NZ_JBLKRU010000016.1, from coordinate 16,888 downwards.
TTGATTAGCATGAGTTAGTTGGCTTAAATCAGGAGCATGGACTTATGACACGCCAGTTCGAACTGAAGGAGTTGATCCGCCCGGATAATTTCATCGATGGCCAATGGCGCGCGGCGGCTGACGGCGCGCGCTTCGCCGTCACGGATCCGGCCACCGGCACGGTCATCACGCAAGTTGCCGACAGCAGTCCTGCCGACGCCCGCGCCGCCACCGACGCCGCCGCGCGCGCAGCGCCCGCGTGGCGCGACTTGCTACCCAAGGAACGCGCGGCGATCCTGCATCAATGGCACGCGCTGATCGTGGCGAATCAGGATGCACTCGGCGCGCTGATCTCGCTTGAGCAGGGCAAGCCGCTGGCCGAAGGCCGGGGTGAAGTAGGCTATGGCGCGTCTTACGTTGCATGGTTCGCCGATGAAGCCACGCGCATTTACGGCGACATCATTCCGCAGCAGCAACGCGGCAAGCGCATGACGGCAGTCAAGGAACCGATAGGCATTGTCGCGGCCATTACACCGTGGAATTTTCCGCTCGCGATGATCGCGCGCAAGATCGCGCCGGCGCTCGCGGCCGGTTGCACGGTGGTTGCAAAGCCGGCTGAAGACACGCCGCTGACGGCATCGGCATTGGTGTTCTTGGCACACGAAGCCGGTGTGCCGGCGGGCGTGCTGAACCTCATCACGGCGTCGCGGGATCATGCGGTGGCGACCGTCGCGGACTGGCTTGAAGACGCGCGCGTTCGCAAGATCACGTTCACGGGATCGACGCCGGTAGGCAAGTACCTGGCGCGTGAATCGGCGGGGACGCTCAAGAAGTTATCGCTGGAACTGGGTGGCAATGCACCGTTCATTGTCTTCGATGACGCCGACCTCGACGCCGCCGTCACCGGCCTTCTCGCCTCCAAATTCCGCAACGGCGGACAGACTTGCGTATGCCCGAACCGCGTGTACGTACAAGCGGGCGTCTACGATAAATTCGCGGACATGCTGAGCCGCCGCGTTGCCGAGCTGAAGGTTGCACCGGCCACCGACCCCGACGCGCAGATCGGTCCAATGATCAATATCCGCGCACTGGACAAGATCGCGCGTCACGTAGACGACGCCCTCGCGCATGGTGCGCGCGTGCTTGCCGGCGGCAAACGCCTGCCCGAACTCGGCCCGAATTATTACGCCCCGACCGTGCTCGCCGATGCCACCCACGAGATGCTCCTGTGCGGCGAAGAGACCTTCGGCCCAGTCGTTCCGCTGTTCCGTTTCGACGATGAAGCCGAAGCCATCGAAGCCGCTAACAACACGCCGTTCGGTCTCGCTTCGTATTTTTATAGCCAGGACTTGCGCCGTATCGACCGTGTGTCGCGCGCGCTGGAGGCGGGAATCGTGGGTATCAACGAAGGCGCGTTGTCCAGCGAAGCGGCGCCCTTTGGCGGCGTAAAAGAATCGGGCTATGGCCGCGAAGGATCGAAGTATGGCCTCGACGACTACCTCTCCATCAAGTACCTGTGCCAAGGAAATCTAGCATGAGCACGCCCACTGAAAATTATCCGATCGAGGTCACGTTCCCCGATATCTCCGTGCATGCGAAGTCCGAGTCGGGCATTCCGTACGTGCACACGTTCGACTCTGGCGTACCGGGACCGCACGTGATGATCAACGCGCTGACGCACGGCAACGAGGTGTGCGGCGCGATTGTGGTCGATGCGCTGCTGCGCCTTAAATTGCGGCCACGGCGCGGCCGCCTGACGCTTTCGTTAGCGAACGTAGAGGCGTATGCGAGCTTCGATCCTTCGAAGCCCGATGCCGCCCGTTTCGTCGATCAGGACTTCAACCGCGTGTGGACCAGCAAGGTACTCGACGACACATCGCATACATCCAGCGAGCTCGAACGGGCGCGTGAGATGCGTCCGGTCATCGACACCGTGGACGCCCTGCTCGACCTCCATTCAATGCACGAACGCAGCAAGCCGCTGATCGTTGCGGGTCCGCTGGACAAGGGCATTGAGTTGTCGCTGCAAATTGGCACGCCGGCCACGGTGATCTGCGATGAGGGTCATCCCGAAGGCCGCCGCATGCGCGACTACGAGGGTTTCGGCGATGCCGGCAGTCCGAAGAACGCGTTGCTGATCGAATGTGGACAGCACTGGGAACGCAGCGCGGTTACCGTCGCCCGCGATACCACCGCACGGTTCCTGCTGCTCTCCGGCGTGGTCGAGAGTGAAGACTTGCCCAGCGACTGGCTGAGCCCACTACCTTCGGTCATGCATGTGGTGCGCGTCACGCAACCAGTCGTGGCGCAGAGCATGGATTTCCGCTTTGCCGCGCCCTACACGGGTCTGGAAATTTTCCCGGAGGCAGGCAGTTTGATCGGCTGGTCGAATGGTGAACCGATCCATACGCCTTACGACGACTGCATGCTGGTGATGCCTTCATTGCGGCAGTTGCGACCCGGCGTAACCGTCGTGCGCCTTGGGAAAATCGAGCGAACCGTAGAGCGCGATAGCGCGGTCTGACGTGACGATTAACGAATCAATAAGGTCCACATGAAGGTTCATCAAATCAAGCAGAGCGTTAGCCTGCAAAATCTCGAGGATTGGGGCACCGCAGGTTTACCCGGCACGACCCCGATCAAAGTCTCCGGCGCGCAACGCGTGATCAAAGGCAGCGAAGCGATCGATACCGGTATTTTCGAGTGTTCGGCGGGGACGTATCGGCGCTCGGTGAAACAGGCTGAAGTCATGCATTTCATCGCGGGCCGTGGCCGCTTTACGGCGGACGGCGAAGACACGATTCACTTCACCAGCGGCGACACGCTGTTTTTTGAAGCGAACACCGACGGGCTGTGGGAAGTGGAAGAAACCATGCGCAAGGTATATGTGATCTTTTAGTGTCGGAAGGATCCGGGCGAGACCGCCCGGTGTGACCAACGGCCGCTCTTGAACAGCGGCCGTATTAAATAACTTCCATGACCTGTAGCGGCGGCTTCGCGCTATGGCGATAAAGTCCGGGCACTCTGCCCCCAGTTCGCACATCTCCTTTAGCGACCCGTTTCCTTTATACGTTCATCAGAGTTTTTTACCGCTGCCTCGCTGTTCACCGAGCAAACTCCTCGCGCCCGGTCATGCGCGCTTCAGTCCAAGCCATCCGGTGTCACGAAAATTGCTGCCAACGTCGTTAAGCTCGATCGAGCTTGGCGCGGTCACGCTTTTGCGATGACCGGAACTTTCGGATCAGATAACCACTTTTACGGTGCAGACTATGGACGTCCAAATGTCGGAAGAGCAGATTCGCACGCTTGCGTTCCATCTATGGGAGCAGGACGGTAGTCCCGAGGGACGCGCAGACGAGTATTGGGAAAAAGCACGGCAGCAACTCGGTGTTGAAGGTTCGGCGCAAGACGAGAAGGCGTCGAATGGCAGTGAGGCCGAGACACGAGGATTTAGCGAAGAACCCGAGGCGACGTCGAACCGCCCGCTGGCTGAATAGAAAGCACGCGCCTGAGCGATTCGGCCTTGCGATGACACAGGGCCGTTCGACGAAATGCGGGTTTCCTTTGCCCACGCGCCCCGCGCTTAGCGGGACGGAAAATCCTTTGGAATCTTTGCAAGGCAGCACACCACGTACGCATCGCGCGTGATACCGCATCGCTGTTCACGTGGTCATTTTCGAAACGTAGCCACTAGCCTAGGTCCCGAGACAATCCGGACAGAGCGCCAAGTACGGATGCTAAATAAGTTTAGCGGTCACCTTGAGCAATCTTCAAACGCCGGCCAATCGCGCTCATGGTTGCGCGACTTCAATACTGTTGCCCTAAACATACGCTTAACGCGATCTTTCTCGTGGCACAGCCCCAGCCAGCAAGGGTCTGAGCGGCTGCATTGGTAACACTACCAATGTCCTGAACCAAACAGTTGGCGCTTACTGGAAGAACACGAACTGCGGCTGTCCTGTGGTTAGTCTCGTGATTGCGCCATTGCGCATACGTCGACCGAGGCACGCCGTTGTTTTCGCCGATAACTAAACGAAGTGGTGTTCAACATGAAGACGTTCAATCATCTCAGTGCCTCGACCTCGTCGAGTGCAGGAAGCCGTAGCAAGGTATCCAAGGCAGCCGCCAAAACCGAAACGCAGTGCTCCTCATATGTATCGATGCTCCAGGCGCCTATGACCGTGCTTGCCTGCAACGTGTCCGATCGCGCCGACATTACCGCTGTTGCAATCCTTGGCTATAACTAGACGCGTTGTTGCAAGGTGGATTTACGGGCTTTATCGGCTTGATTAAAACCTGCCGGTGAAATGAAGCGCTAAGCGCACGCGAAGGCCGCGTTGATTAAAGCAACACGGCCACCGCCTCGCTTTCTCTTTCGGGTTACTTGAAGCACACACTCCAGGCGCGCATAAGTCAACACGCGACCGGCGCACGCTGGATATTGCGTGCATGAGCTCGCGTCCCACGAGCGGTCCAAGGTCAAACCATCAACGTCAGGATATTGACACCCCGAGTAAGTGCCCTACGCAAAAGGTAAAGCTTGCGGCAATACACCCAATAACGATTTGCCTTATCGCTGAGAATGCAGCTCCACGCCCATTGAATAGCGACGTGAACACGCCTATTGCAGCGAGCGCCAGTGCGCTTAGCGCAACGCACTGGATGACTGCCGCAAGTCCACTGCTCCACAGGAAAGGCATTGCCGGGAAAATTGCACCCATTGAAAACAGGCAAAAGGAAACGCCTGCGGCCGACCACGGATTCCCGCCCAACTCGGCTGGGTCCAGACCGAGTTCTTCGCGTATGAGGGTGTCGAGCGCTTTGTCCTTGTCTCGCATGATCTGGGCGGCAACACGTTTGGCCTCGTCACTGTCCAGGCCCTTGGCTTGGTAAATCAGCGCGAGTTCGTGTCGCTCAGCGTCGGGCGTATGTTCCAGCTCGTCTGCTTCTTTCGCGATCTGGGTACGTGCGAGTTCTCGCGCATTGGTCACGGATAACCACTCGCCCAGCGCCATGGAACACGCACCGGCTATCAGGCCTGCGAAAGCGGTCAGCAGGATGGTCTTGTTGTTGATGCCGGCGCCCGCCACCCCCATGATCAGGCAGAAATTCGATACCAAGCCGTCGTTCGCCCCAAGAACAGCGGCCCTCAGATCATTGCCCGATGAGACACCCTTGTGCCACGACTCCGCGTCGGCAATCTCCGCGCCTTTCGACTTCGACGGACGCTTGCGATTCGCCACGCTTTGCACCATGTCCGCGTGCCGATGCTCTTCTTCCGCCATCTGCGCAGCATCCGGCTGCCCCGCATATTTATCCCGATCCGCGTATTCGGCAGCGGCGACCGTACGCAGGACAAAATCCGGTCCGAAAACGCGTACGAGCGCCCGCATGACCCGGGTCTTGGCGCTGTATTGATGCGTCCGGGCCTTGACGCCGTTCGCCCGAAGCTTCTCGCGCCACACTTGCGCGTGCTTGAACTCGGACGCAGCGAGTTCCGCATAAATGGCCTTCTTCGAACGATCCTGCTCGACGTTCGCGAGCGTTTCGTAAAGCGCCGCGCTATCGAGTTCGTCGGCCAGGTTTGACCTGAACCTTTTTAGCTCCGTTTTGGATGCCAAAGGATTGCTCTCCCCGGTGGATGCTGAAATTGTGCTTTCAGCAAATCCTAGCGGATCAAGCGTGCTAACTGCTTAAAGACCCTGAACGTCTGCGTAATTGCGAATAGCAATGGTTTGTACAACGTTTGTGGTGCGGCTCAAGGTTTCGTTTAGCGCAGCGCGCACCTCACGCATTGCGAGCTACAGGTTCCCGGGTACCCCATATGACGGCGCCTGCTCCGGGCGTTTTGCGCGCGTTGCGTAGTCGTTCATTTGCGGCTCGTAGCGCTGCCAGAGCGCGCGTAAATCAGCGATGGGTTCATCGGACCAATCCACCCGCAACTCAGCAAGCGGCCAGACGTCTCGCCCGTATACGCAAAAACCCGCTGAGTGCACGGGTCCCGCCTCACCGCCTGCCGCCGCGCCCGCTTCCAGCGAGCAGATCAGGCGCTCGGCAAGCGAGCTCGCATTAGACGCTTCGAAAGCTTCCACCATGGCGGCCGGGATACCATCGTGCGCAAGCAGGTTGCCCGCCGCAATACAGTCGCGCCCCGCCTTCGTCGCGATAGTGCCAAGCCCTTTCGCGCCGGTCACCGCTTCGCGTGAACCATCGGCGTCGAGTACCGCAAGCTGTCGCCACTCCGCGTAGGGCCGTGCGTCCTGCAACTGCCGCAAGGTGCTTTGCGCCCCGAATCCCTGCGCCAGCAAATTCAGTCCGAGCGCGCCAAGACGAGGATCGGTCACGTTCTGGCTTAGCACCACGCCGTGCGGACTCGCCCATAAGCAACGGCTAGGCACCGCGATGCTCGAACTGCACACAATGCCGCCGACCATACCTGTGCGCTCGCATCGGCCAGCCAGTGAAAAGGTCATGAGAAGACTCCGCTCAACTGTTTGGAATGACGGCAATCACATCGATCTCAACCAGCCACTCGGGCCGTGCGAGCGCTGAAATTACGAGCCCTGTGGAGACCGGATACACACCCTTCAACCACTTGCCCACCACCGTATAGACCGCCTCGCGATAACGGATATCGACGAGATAGACCGTGATCTTGCAGATATCCTCAAGCTTGCTGCCGGCTTCGTCCAGCAGCATCGCAATGTTCGCCATGGCTTTTTCGGTCTGGACGGCGACGTCACCCACGCCCACCGATTCGCGCGTATCGAGGTCCTGGCCTATCTGGCCGCGCAAATAGACCGTGCCGTTGGCGACCACCGCCTGGCACAGATCGTTGTCCAGTTTCTGCTCGGGGTAGGTCTCGCGAGTATTGAATTTGCGGATGCGGGTATGGCTCATGGACACCTCACACTACGCGCTTGAGCCGCGGCTCTGCGCTGGATTGAACAACACGGTCCGACAAGTTCGCCGCCTTCTTCACGTGACCAAGCGTACTGTCGAAATCGAAGTTGCGGAACACGGCGCCCAGATGCGCGAACGGCGGCGACTGGGCAAACAACTGGAATGTGAGCCGATGTCCGGCGTAGTCCGAATTCAGCAAGTCGCGGGCGAAGGCGAGCAACTTGCGGCGGTCGTCGGAGACCCAGTTTTCATTGACGGTGTAGTACTTGTCGAGCCAGTCGCTGATCTCCGGATTCGCAAACGACGCCGCATCCGGCGTCACGCAGATCTGGCCGCCGCACAACTCACGGGCGAGATGCATCATCTCGTGAAGCCGCGAACACGCTTGCACGCGGCCGGTATAAAGCAGCGACTGGTTGGGCATCATCAGCCCTGCGGGACTGCGCTCGCCGCATGCAATGGAGGCTGTCAAATGCGCATTGATGGTCTCCCTGTACACCGCGAGCGTGGACAGTTTTTCCTGCACGGCCTGCTGCTTTTCCAGTCCCGTCTGACGCGCATTGAACAACGCCGCGCCAATCATCAAATCGGCCAGACGCAAGTTGCGCTGAACGAATGCGAACGCGCTATAGCGGTGCAGCGTGGCGCGAATAAACGTGGCCGCCTTCGTGTGCTGATAGAACAATACGTCTTCCCATGGGATCAACACGTTGTCGAAGATCAGCAGCGTATCTATTTCATCGCAGCGATTGGAGAGCGGATAGTCGTCCGGATTCGCCCGGCCCGCGAAGCCCGTGCGGCAAATAAACTTGAGCCCCGGCGCAGACATGTTGACGATGAAACCAACCGCATAGTCCGAGAGTTTCGCATCGCCCCAGTTGGCGATAGTCGGCTTGACGAACGCCTGGTTCGCGTACGCGGCCGCCGTCTCATACTTGGCGCCACGGACCACAATGCCGGCATCGGTTTCCTTCACCACATGCAGCAACATGTCCGGGTCCTGCTCCTGCGGCGGTTTCGAGCGATCGCCCTTCGGGTCCGTATTCGCGGACACGTGGAACGGATCCTCGTGCAACGTACGATGAATGTGACGCTCGATATTCTCCGCAAAACGCGGGTCGACTTCGTTAAGCACATCCTTGCCGTCATACAGCGACCACATCTCGCCAATGGTTTCATCACCCACGCGCGTGGCAATACCGCCCACGTCATCCAGCACGGTGTCTACTGCCAGCCGCTTGTCGTGCCAGTCCTGCTGCGTGTACGGCAGCTTCAGGCCGATGGCGTTGCGCTCGCCTGTGGTTTCATCGGCGTAACTCATCACGCCTTGCGTCGCTTTCTCGTGCGCCATGTCGTAGATGCGCGCACGGATATCGACAATAGGCTTGAACATGGGATGCGTGGTCACGTCATTCACGCGTTCGCCGTTGATCCAGACTTGCCGTCCGTCACGAATTGAATCGCGGTACTGCTCGCCGGTTCTGATCATTTACTGTGCCTCGGTCCGTTGGGAATGTCGTTCGGGAATGGTGCTGACCGTCTGGAACGAGAGGGTCTAGAAGGCCAGGAACTGGCCGTAGTCGCGCTTGCAATAGAGCAAGGGCATGTGCGTCACCGGTGCGCGCGTGACGGCCACCACTTCGCCGAAAAACACCGTATGCGTGCCAATGACCTGTTGCGCGACCACGCGGCATTCAAGCGCGGCCACCGCGCCGTCGATAAGCGGTACGCCCAGCGTGCCGGCCGTATGCGTACAGCAGGAAAAGTCGAACGGCTTGGACGTTGCCGAGCGGCCGGCGAACGTATCCGCTATGCCGCGCTGCGCCACGTTCAGCAGGTTCACCGCGAATACGCCGTTTTCTGCTATTGCCCCATTCGCCGGGCTGCGCGTGTTGATGCAGACCAGCAACGTGGGCGGGTCCGCACATACCGAACTGCAGGCGCTGACCGTGACGCCGAAACGCTGGTCGTTCGTGCCGGTCGTCACTACGTGAACCGAAGTGGAATTCGACGCCATGGAATCCAGGAACGCGGAGCGCAAGGCGTCTAAGTCTTTAGCTCCTGCGCTGCCACATTCCGCCGCACATTCCGATAAGCCGCTGTCTCGTTGCATGTCGTCCCTCTCGCGTTTGCCCTAGCCTTTCGCAAAATCTACGCTCGGGCGGCGCATCCGAAAAACATATTTCAAAAATGCAAATCATCGCTTTTGCCTATGCAAGCCTATTTATGTCCACGCACAATAAGCGCTAGAAAAGACCACGGGGCGGATCATGGAACCAGCGCAACTACGCTATTCGCTGCGTCAGTTGAGGTACTTCGTCGTCACGGCGGAAGTCTTGTCGTTCACTGCCGCGGCCAAGCTGCTGCATATCTCGCAGCCGTCCATCTCCACCGCGCTGGCGGACCTGGAGGTGTCGTTCGGAGTCCAGCTTTTTATCCGCCATCACGCGAGCGGGTTATCCCTGACGCAGGCCGGCCGCGACATGCTGGGACGTGCGCGCGACCTGCTCAAGAACGCGGAGGACCTGCAGACGGCCGCCAAGGAAATGGACGGCGGCATGTCCGGCGCCATCACGCTTGGCTGCCTTGTTTCGCTCGCACCGCCGCTCATGCCCGCGATGATGAGCCGCTTCCTGGCCGACCATGCGGGCATCGCGTTTCGCACGCTCGAAGCGCATCAGGAGGACTTGCTGCGGGGCCTGCACGACGGTTCGCTGGATATAGCGCTCACTTACAACCTCGACCTGACCGATGACATCGCCTTCACGCCGTTGCTCTCTTTGCCGCCTTATGTGATCCTGCCGAAGACCCATCGGCTGGCTCGCGCGCGCAGCGTGGCGTTGGCCGACCTGCGCGACGAGCCGTACGTGATGCTCGACCTGCCGCACAGCCGCGAGTACTTTGCCGGACTCTTCGATGCCGTCGGCGACCGGCCGATCGCCGCGTTCAAGTCGTCCCAGCCCGAAGTGGTACGCGGCATGGTGGCGAACGGGCTGGGCTACAGCATCCTCAACTTCCCGCTCAAATCGAGCCGTACAGTGGATGGCGAAGACTTTGTCATCAAGCAATTCAAGGACGAGGTGAACGCGACCACGCTGGGTATCGCGCAGTCCAGAAGCATGAAGCTCCGGCAGGTCGTCCAGCATTTCGCCGCGTTCTGCGAAGCCGAAATCAAGCGCCAGCACTCATGAACTGAAGACTCCCCTCTAGATAGGAAAAAGCTTGGTTCTACATGCAAAAACAATATTTTGGCTGGTAATTTGACTTGATAGATTGATGTCCATGCAGTGAGCAACCCGCAGTCAAGACTCAAGCGGGTTGCCACATTCACTGAATGGGACAGGGAGGCGCGATGGATTCTGCAACGGCATCCTCGGCGGTAACGTCATCAGCGGCGTCGACGGCATCCGGCGCTGGACTGGATATCGTCCGTCAGTTGCAGGCGAACTGCGAACGCCCGTTCAGCGATGCACGCTCCATGCCGCCCACCGTCTATACCTCGCCCGATTTCCTGGCGCTGGAACAAGAACGCATTTTTCGCCGCGAATGGCTGTGCGTTGGCCGTGCAAGTGCAGTAGCCGAAGCGGGCGACTATCTCACGGCGGATATCGACGGTCAGCCGATCGTCGTGCTGCGCGACGAGCACCTGGAGTTGAAGGCGTTTTCCAACGTGTGCCTGCACAGGATGTCCGTGTTGCTTGAGGGGCGCGGCAACACCCGCCGTATCGTGTGCCCCTATCACGCATGGAACTACACGCTCGATGGCAAGCTCCATGGCGCGCCCATGATGGAGCATCAAAGCGGATTTTGTAAGGAAAGCTACCGATTACCCACGGTGCGATGTGAGGCTTGGCAAGGCTGGATCTACGTCACGCTCGATGCCGGTGCACGGCCGGTCGCCGAGCAACTCGCCGGCCTCGCCGATCTGATCGCCGACTATGGTATGACCGATTACAAGGAAACATTCTACGAAGAGCACGTCTGGGATACGAACTGGAAAATCCTGGCCGAAAACTTCATGGAGAGTTACCACCTGCCGATGCTGCATCGAGCAACCGTTGGGCCGCATTCGCGTCTCGACGAGATGGAATGCCCACCCGGCCACGACGCATTTAATTACCACTGGATCACCAAGGAAGCATCGCTACCCATTGGTCAGGCGCATCCGGATAACACGCGTCTTCAAGGGCACTGGCGCAAGACGACCGCGCTGCTCGCGATCTACCCGACTCATCTCGTCACGCTGACTCCGGGCTATTTCTGGTACCTCGTACTGCAGCCGCTGAGCACGGGCCGCGTCCATATCCGCTTCGGCGGGGGACTCGCGCCTGAGTTCATCGCGGATCCGAGGGCCGGGCAATACATGGCGTCGCTGAAAGAGTTGCTGGATGCAGTCAACGAGGAGGACCGCCGAGGGGTGCAGGCCGTGTTCCGTGGTGTGCAGGCGCCGCTGGCGAAGCCCGGTCATCTTAGTCATCTCGAACGGCCGAACTACGACTTCGCGCGGTATCTCGCGCAGCAGCTTGCCTGACACATAAGAAAACGCATACAGCAAAACGCATAAAGCAAGACACGCAACGCCGATCTGAAACCCGGAGCCCACGACACGATGTCAACCCACTCCTTCATCTCCTTTGCGAGTGTGAGCAAGACGTATGACGGCGTTCACTATGTCGTGGAAGGGCTTGATCTCGACGTAGCGAAAGGCGAATTCGTCTCGTTGCTCGGGCCGTCCGGTTCTGGAAAAACCACCACGCTGATGATGCTCGCCGGTTTCGAGTCCGCGACTCAGGGAGAGATCCGCCTGAACGGAAAACGCCTCGACGATAAACCGCCGCATCAGCGCGACATCGGCATGGTGTTCCAGAATTACGCGCTCTTCCCGCACCTGACGATCGAGCAGAACGTCGCGTTCCCGTTGTCGGTAAGAGGCATTGGCAAAGCAGAACAAAAGGCGCGTGTGAAGCGCGCGCTGGAGATGGTCGAATTGCCGCAACTGGCTTCCCGCCGGCCGTCGCAATTGTCAGGCGGACAGCAGCAGCGCGTCGCCCTCGCCCGGGCACTCGTATTCGAGCCCAGCGTGGTGTTGATGGACGAACCACTGGGCGCACTCGACAAACGCCTGCGCGAAACCATGCAGTACGAAATCATGCGGCTGCATCGCGAGCTGGGATTGACGGTTGTGTACGTGACGCATGACCAGGCGGAAGCGTTGACCATGTCGGACCGCGTAGCCGTGTTCTCCGATGGCCGCATCCAGCAGGCAGCGACACCTACCGAACTCTATGAAAACGCGCACAACGCGTTCGTGGCGAATTTTGTTGGTGAGAACAACGGCTTGACGGGGCGGGTGCTCGAACAGGATGCGAGCTGGGCGACGCTGGAACTGCCGGATGGCGCGGTCATTCGCGGCCGTTGCGGACGGGGCTTGCGCAACGGCGAGGAAGCGATGCTCGCGTTGCGCCCCGAGCGCGCGCACATAGCGTCGGCTGACGCCGAACATGACGCCGCGGACACCAATGCGGTGACCGCGCGTGTGGAAGAACTCGTGTATTGCGGCGATCACCACCGCGTCCACTTGAAACTCGGGGAGCTTGGTCATGGCGACAACCTCATCGTCAAAGTCCCGAATACGCAGCACCACGATCTTCCGTCACTCGGCCAAGCAACCGTCGTGGCATGGCGCCACGACGACTGCAAGATCCTCGCAACAGCCGCTACTGTCGCTCGCGGCTCTGCTCCGTCCTTCACCGCAGGAGTCCACTAACATGAAAGCAACACTCGTTCGAACCGGTCTGACGGGCATCGCCGGACTCACCCTCGCAGCGGCCAGCTTGTTCGCCGCCACCGCACATGCAGCCGATACCATCTCCGTCGTGACCTTCGGCGGCGCTTACGAGGCTGCGGCGAAGAAAGCGTTCTTCGAACCGTTCACGGCAGCGACCGGCATCGGCTTCTCGACGGAATCGTACGATGGCGGGCTCGCCAAACTGTCCGCGATGGAACAGGCCAAGAACCCCACATGGGACTTGATCGACCTTGAATCCAACGACGCCATCACCGGTTGCGATGAAGGCTTGTTGCGCAAGATCGACCGCAAGTCGCTTGGCAACACCAGCGCCTTCATCCCCGGTTCGATCATGGATTGCGCGGTCGCCGCCATGGTCTGGTCGACGGTATACGCCTACGACACGACCAAGCTCAAGAGCCCGCCGACGACCATCAACGACTTCTTCGATTTAAAGAAATACCCTGGAAAACGAGGCCTGCGCAAGTCGCCGAAAGTGACGCTCGAATGGGCACTGCTCGCCGACGGCGTGAAAGCAACCGATGTGTACAAGGTGCTCGGCACACCTGCCGGTGTCGACCGCGCGTTCAAGAAACTCGACACGATCAAGCCAAGCATCGTCTGGTGGGAAGCGGGCGCGCAACCGCCTCAATTGCTCTCCGACGGCGCGGTGATCATGACGCAGGTCTACAACGGGCGTATTGACGACGCAGTGCACAAGGACCACAAGCCGTTCGTATCGGTGTGGGATGGCCAGGTCTATGACTTCGAATGGTGGGGCATTCCGATGGGTGCGAAGAACGGCGACGCCGCAGCCAAGTTCATTGCTTCCGCCTCCACCGCGCAAAGCTACGCAGACCTGACGAAGTACATTGCTTACGCGCCGCCGCGCAAGGATGCCATTCCGTTGATTGCGAAGGACCGCCTCAACGACTTGCCGACGGCTCCGGCCAACTTCAAGCATGCGCTGCAGATCAACGCGAGCTTCTGGGCGGATAACGCCGACCAGATCAACAAGCGCTTCCAGGTCTGGCTGACACAGTAAGGCGACTCGTGACCGTGACAGTGACCAGCAATCTGCAGGAGCCGGCTGACGCATCCGCTAGCTCAGGGGCCGACGGACGGACGGCGTATGCGAGGACCCGTCGCCGGGCGTCGGCCCAGGCGCTCCTGCTTGCGCTGCCGCTGCTGTTGTTCCTGCTCGCTACCTTCATTGCGCCCATCGCAATCCTGTTGTCGCGCAGTGTCGAGAATCGCGAGGTGCCGGTGAACCTGCCGGCGTTATCGCAGGTGCTCAAGGCGTGGAACGGCGAAGGTCTGCCCGACGAACACACCTTCGCGATCCTCGCGGCCGATATGCGCCGTGCGTCCGCGGAAGGGCAATTGGGAACCGTTGCGCGGCGGCTGAATTTCTACTTGCCGGAGTTTCGCAGCTTGCTGATGCGCACCGCGCGCCAGTTGCCGGAGACCGCGCCGCCCGCGTGGAAACCGGCGCTGATCGAACTCGATCCGCGCTGGGGCACGCATGAGATCTGGCGCATCCTGAAGCGCTCCGCTGTGTCGCCTACGCCCGACTATCTGTTAGGCGCAGTGGACGCCACTGTCACGCCTGACGGTTCCATCGCCGCCCTGCCCGCCGATAGCTCGGTGTTCGTCAACGCGTTCGCGCGCACGGTATGGATCAGTGCGTCGGTCACGCTGCTGTGCCTCGTCATGGGTTATCCGGTCGCGTATCTGCTCGCCACCCTGCCGGCAGCCAAGAGCAATCGACTGATGCTGCTGGTGATCGTGCCGTTCTGGACGTCGTTGCTCGTGCGCACGACCGCGTGGTACGTGCTCTTGCAACCGGGCGGCGTCATCAATAGCTTGCTCATGGGGTTGGGTCTCGTCAGCCATCCCTTACCGCTGTTGTTTAATCGAGCCGGCGTGCTGATCGGCATGACGCATATCCTCCTGCCCTACATGATCCTCGCGATCTATTCGGTCATGAAGGGCGTGTCGCCGGTCTATATGCGCGCGGCGCAATCGCTTGGCGCGCATCCCGTCACGGCGTTCATTCGCATCTATGTGCCGCAGACTTTGCCGGGTGTCGGCGCGGGTTGTTTCCTCGTGTTCGTGCTTGCGCTGGGTTACTACATCACGCCTGCGTTGCTGGGCGGAGCCGGTGACGAAATGATCAGTCAGTTGATTGCAACGCAGACGAACGAACAGCTCAACTGGGGACTGGCCGGCGCCTTGTCGGCGTATCTCGTGATCTTCACGGCCGTGTTCTATTTCGTGTTCAACCGGCTTGTCGGCATTGACCGGCTGCGCTTCGGCTAAGGGGAAGGACTCATGCAAAGCCAGCGCCATCTCGTTCTCTCCGAACGCATTGCGTCGAAGTGGTTGCGCGTGCATTCCGCGCTCATCCTGTTCTTCCTGATCGCGCCCATCCTGGCAATCGTGCCGTTGTCGTTCAACACCGGTTCGTACTTTTCGTATCCGATGCAGGGCTTCTCGCTGCACTGGTATGCAAAAGCGCTCGGCAGCAGCGACTGGCAACGTGCGTTCGTGAATAGTATTGGCATTGGCGCGGCATCCACGGTGCTTGCCACTTGCCTCGGCACACTCGCGGCGCTGGGCCTGAGCCGAGCGAATTTTCCGTTTCGCGCGATCATCATGCCGCTGCTCATCTCGCCGATGATCATCCCTATCGTGGTCGTGGCCGCCGGGTTCTATCTGGTCTTCGCGCCGCTCGGACTGGTCAATTCCTACGTGGGTGTCGTGCTCGCCCATGCGGCGCTCGGCACGCCGTTCGTGGTGATCACCGTGACGGCCTCCCTCCTCTCGTTCGACCAAAGCCTGATTCGCGCGGCGTCGGGGTTGGGCGCCACGCCGTGGATCGCATTCCGTCGCGTCACGTTGCCGTTGATCGCGCCGGCGGTGGCAACCGGCAGCGTGTTTGCGTTCGCCACCTCGTTCGATGAAGTCATCGTGATTCTTTTTATCGGCGGCCCGGATCAGCGGACCGTACCGCGGCAGATGTGGAGCGGCATTCGCGATTCCATCGATCCATCCATTCTGGCCGTGGCCACCATGCTGATCCTGTTCGCCGTGGCGCTGTTCACCAGCATCAACTGGCTTCGCGGACGCAGTGCGGCAGCGGCGTTACCGGCAAGCTAAAGACTTCAGGAGAGCCGACGATTGTTTTTATCGGTTCGCTTTTATTGCTAGTGGCGATCGCGTTGGCAGGAGACTGTCGTTTGATTGCACGTTTAAAGGAGAGCAGCATGCTGGCAGAAGAACGGGAAGCGTTTGAGCTGGACGGCGCCGCCGTCTTGCGCGGAGTGTTTAAAGACTGGGTGGAGCCCTTGCGTGAAGGCGTGGAATATAACGCGACTCATCCAGGTCCTTCGTTCAGGAACTACACACCCGAGAAAACGACCGGACGGTTCTTCGGCGACTACTGCAATTGGCAGCGCATTGAACCGTTCAGGGATTTTGTCGAGCATAGTCCGGCTGCGTCGGTGGCTCAGGCCCTGATGGGCTCGCAGCGTGCTCGCATCTTTCACGAGCATGTGCTGGTGAAGGAAGCCGGCGCCGCGAAGCTCACGCCATGGCATCACGATGAGCCCTACTACTGCGTCAGCGCAGAGCAAGCTGTCAGCCTGTGGATTCCCCTCGATCACGTGCCCCGCGAGACATGCGTCGAATTCGTGGCCGGCTCGCACAAGTGGGGAAAGCTGTTCCGCCCGCGCAAGTTCAGCGGCGTGGCGTACGACCACAAGTCGGATCGGCTGGAAGAGTTGCCGGATATCGATGCAAACAGGGACGCGTATCGGATCCTCGGCTGGGATCTGGAGCCGGGAGATGCGATCGCGTTTAACTTTCATACGGTGCATGGGGCGCCGGGGAACGTAGACGGTCAGCAATCGCGCCGAGTGGTTTCGTTCCGATGGCTCGGCGACGGCGCGCACTACGTGGACCGGGGCGGCGAGACGTCGCCGCCCTATCCTGAGCTGGCAGGCCGGCTTGCTTCCGGCGATCCGCTGCCTGAAATGGAGTTTCCGTTTATCGTCTAAATGAGGGTCTTGGGTCTGTTGTCCGCAATATCTCCTGAGAAACAATTAGAGCAGTACGGGTTTCAAGCCAGCTGAACGGCTGGGGTGATCTGAAAACCGAGCGCAGTCGCGCGGCGCCTGAGGGCATCGATGCTGCGCTGCCGTTGCTGTTCTTCGT